>NZ_JBFTKU010000005.1:0-233023 GCF_056665975.1 Caulobacter sp. 05T431
TCTGAGCCCCGCTTCCCGCAACGATCCGATCGCCAGGCCGGCTCGGCCCCGCTCGGTTCCATCCCCATCGCCTGCTTGGGCCGGTACCAAGAGCCCTCCCCGTGATGGTGACGGGTTCAGTATGTGGGCGGTTCAAACCCTGGCGCGTTTGTGACGCTGTTTTTTCTTTAAGGTGTTGAGACGGCTAGGGTTCTTCTCGCCGCTGGCGGGGATAAAGGCGGCTCGATCCCCGCGCGGGGACATACCCTCGCGGCGTGTCCCCATCGGACGCACCGAGCCCCGTCTTGGGGACACGCCGCAAGGGCATGTCCCCGGCCCGGGTTCGCTCCACCGTCCGTCATCCTCGGACGTGTTCCGAGGACCCCTGCTTCAGCCGCGAAGAAGGACGATCCGTGGAGCGGCGAGATCGCGGCCTACCCCCAACCGACAAACCCGCCGACAGAGGGGTCCTCGGAACAAGTCCGAGGATGACGGTTGAAAGGTGGGGCTCTTCACGTCGAAGACTGGCCGAAAGACCGCGTTTCATTCGGTGAGGGTGTAACCACTCACCCTCCCATGGCTTCGCCATGGGCCCCTCCCTCTCTCAAAGAGAGAGGGAAACATCACGCCGCCTCAGTAGAAGCTCTCGCCCGCCTCCAGCCGATCCTGACGCGTCCCGTCGCACAGGGCGTAGCTGAAGCCCTTCTGGATCGACCAGGCGCCGACCTGGCCCGTCTTGCTCAGCGCCAGGAAGCCCACCTGCAGGTCCTTGGCGTTCGGCTTCTTCTTCAGGATGCGGGCGACGGCCTCCTTGCAGGCCTCCTGGGGCGAGCGGCCCTGGCGCATCAGCTCGACCACCAGGAACGAGCCGACATTGCGGATAACCTCCTCGCCCACGCCCGTGGAGGTGGCCGCGCCGACGTCGTTGTCGACATAGAGCCCGGCTCCGACGATCGGCGAATCGCCGACCCGGCCGCGCAGCTTCCAGGCCATGCCGCTGGTGGTGCAGGCGCCCGACAGGTTGCCGGCCGCATCCAGGGCCAGCATGCCGATGGTGTCGTGATTGCCCTTGCCGCCCGGCGTGCCCAGCTGGCCCGAGGTCTTGCCGTAATCCCCGACCTCGCTGTTGGCCTTGGGCGCGTACTTGGCGTCCTTCTTCCAGGCCTCCCAGGCGGCGCGGGATTCCGGGGTCAGCAGCTCCTCGCGCGGAAAGCCCTGTTCCTCCGCGAACTGCAGGGCGCCGGCCCCGACCAGCAGGACGTGCGGGGTCTTCTCCATCACCGCCCGGGCCACCGAGATCGGGTGGGCGATATGCTCCAGCGCCGCGACCGCGCCGCAGCCGCCGTGCTCGTCCATGATCGAGGCGTCCAGCGAGACGTGGCCGTCGCGGTCGGGATAGCCGGCCCGGCCGACGCTGTGGTTCTTCAGGTCCTGCTCGGGAATCCGGGCCCCGGCCTCGACCGCGTCCAGCGCTCGGCCGCCCTTGCTGAGGATCGCCCAGGCCGCCTGGTTGGCCGGCACGCCGAAGTCCCAGGTGGAGATCACGCAGGGCTTGGTCAGCTGGATTCCGCCCGAGGGGCCGGCCGCCGAGGCGGCGCCGCCGCCCACCAATCCCGACCCGACCAGCGAGGCGCCGATCAGGCCTCTACGATTCAGCATGGGTAAGCTCCCCGAAAGGCGCCAAAAGAACGCCGGTCACGAATCCGTACCACGAGCCTGGGAGCCGCCAAGATGTCCGACCGCGTGATCCTGGAAGTCTGTGTCGATACGCCCGCCGGACTGGCGGCGGCGATCGCCGGTGGCGCGGATCGCATCGAACTGTGCTCCGCCCTGGCCCTGCAGGGCCTGACCCCGGCGCCGGGGCTGATGGCCATCGCGGCCGAGGCGGCGATCCCGATCTATCCGATGATCCGCCCGCGCCACGGCGACTTCGTCTACGACGCCCGCGACGTCGACGCGATCTTCCGCGACATCGACGCCGCGCGGGAGGCGCGGCTGGCCGGGGTGGTGATCGGCGCCAACACCGCGTCGGGCGAGCTGGACGTCGACGTTCTGGCCATGCTGGTCGCCCACGCCGAGGGGCTGGGCGTGACCCTGCACCGGGCCTTCGACCTGACGCCCGACCCGTTCGCGGCCCTGGAGACCGCCATCGACCTGGGCTTCGAGCGCATCCTGACCTCCGGCTGCGCGCTGAACGCGATGGCGGGGTCGTCGATGATCGCCGCCCTGGTCGGCCAGGCGGCCGGCCGCATCGCGATCCTGGCCGGCGGCGGGGTCAATCCGTCGAACGTGGCCGAGCTGGTGGCGCGGACGGCCGTGCGCGAGGTGCACGGCTCGTGCAGCGCGCCGATGGTCGAGGGCCTGGCCAAGGGCCACGAGCACCGCGCCCACGAGCTGGGCTTCGTGCCGGACGGCCTGCGCGACACGGACGAGGCCGTGGTGAAGGCGGTGGTCGCGGCGCTTAGGGGGCTCTGAGCCTCATCCGCCATTTCTAGCGGTTGTCATCCCGGAAGCGCGTAGCGCTGTCCGGGACCCAGGTGAACCGCACCGCTTTCGCCCAGTCCCCTGGGTCCCGGACAGCCTCTGCGAGGCTTCCGGGATGACAACTTTAAGAGCGGAAGATCAGAACCGCGTGTCCATCGCCGGGATCGCGATGACCCCGGCCTCGCCGTCTTCATCCCCCCAGGCCAGGCGCGAGCCGTCCGCCGAGACCGACAGCGAACTGATCGCCGCGCCCTTCTCGGCCTTCAGGGTCTCGATGCGGCCCGAGCGCATGTGGGCGCCCCAGATCTTGCCGTTGTCCTGGCCGGCGAGGGCCACGGGCAGGGCGTCGACGCCGGCGACCTGCACCACCATCGAGTCGCGCGAGAAGCCGATCTCGGCCGCTTCCTTGCCCATCGGGCCGTTGGACCCGGCGAAGGGCCAGACGACCGCGCCGTTGGCGCCGGCCGTGACCATCAGGTTGCCCTTGTCGAAGAAGGCCAGGCTCTTGATCTTGGATGGATAGCCGCCCATCCGCATGTCCTTGCCGTCGGCCAGCCGCCAGCCGTGCAGCTGGTTGTCCTGCATGGCCGTGACCAGGAACTTGCCGTCGGGGCTGAAGACCGCGGCGATGTGGCTGCCGGCCCACTTCAGGGCCTGGGGCTTCTGGCCGTCGATCTTGGCCCACCACAGCCAGGCGCCGCCGTAGCCCACCGTGGCCAGGCGCCGGCCCTTGGGGTCGAAGGCCAGGCCCGAGACGGTCTTGTCGTGCGGGAAGACGCGCAGGAACTTCGGATCGGCCACGTCGCGGACGTGGGCCTCCTTGCCGGCGGTGAAGGCGATCAGCCCCGAGGCGGCGCTGGCGGCGACGTGCTCGATCCAGCGGCCCTTGACCTCGGCCACCAGGGTGGCTGCGACCTCGTCGCCCTCGACCCGGCTCCAGACCACGCGGCCGTCGTCGCCGCCGGTGACGATCCCCCGGCCCGAGGGGTGGACGGCGGCGGCCAGCACCGCGCCGTCGTGGGCTTCCACGGTGACGAAGCCGCCTTCACTTTCGAATCGGACCGTGCCGTCGCCCAGGGCGAAGGCGGCGCGACCGGCGCGGTCGAACAGGGCGGCGGTGACGTAGGCGTCGAAGGAATAGATCATTCGCGCGCCATACCGCGCCCCGACGCGGGCGCCTAGTCGGGCGTCAATACGCGTGTCGCGCGAGCCAGGCCCGGAGAACCCGTCTCTTGAACGCCGTTCCTTCAAAAAGAGTCACAAAAGGGGTTGCCTTTGCGGCACGTCCTCGGGCTTTACTTCCGCGCCCGTCTGCGCCAGACGTGGCCTCTAACATTTTTCGGGACCGCCACAGAGGCGGCCCTTGGGAGACAGTCAGGCAATGGCGGCTAAACTCTCTGGCGGTGGTGGCGGTCGCTACTCCCTCGGCCAGAACTCCGAAATCAACGTCACGCCCTTCGTCGACATCCTGCTCGTGCTGCTGATCATCTTCATGGTCGCCGTGCCGATGGCGACCGTGGCGATCAAGGTGGACCTGCCGCCGGCGACCCCGCCGCCCCCCGGCGTGAAGCCGAAGGAACCGGTGTTCATCTCGATCCAGAAGTCGGGCGCCCTGTACGTGGCCGACAAGCAGACGAGCCTGGACAACCTGCAGTTCGACCTGGACGCCAAGTTCACGGCGACCGGCCAAGCCGGCCCGAAGGACGACCAGCGCATCATGGTCCGCGCCGACGCCGACGTGACCTACGCCGACTTCATGGGCGTGCTGAACGCCCTGCAGACCGCCGGCTGGTACAAGGTCGGCCTGATCAACGAAGACATCCACTAGGGATATCTTCCGCGATCACGCGAAAGATCAGGGGCCGGACGCCATGTCCGGCCCCTTTTTCGTGCCTGCCCCAGGGCCTGGGCGCTTGGCGCTTTACAAGCGTAAGAAACGGTAGAAAACTACACCTGTAACTCAATCGATCCCGAACGGGGCATGGAGAGGAGACAGGTCATGGCGGCGAAACTGGCTGGGGCGGGCGGCGGGACCTACACGATCCGGCAGAACGCGGACATCAACGTCACGCCCTTCGTCGACATCCTGCTGGTGCTGCTGATCATCTTCATGGTCGCCGTGCCCATGGCCACCACCTCGATCAAGCTGGACATGCCGCCGCCCAAGGCAATGACGACTCCGCCCAAGCCGCCGGTGCTGATCAGCATCCAGAACTCGGGCGCCCTCTATCTGGCCGGCCAGCCGACGCGGCTGGACACCCTGGCCCGCGACGTCAGCGCCCGGTTCGCCGCCGACGGCCAGACCGGTCCCCGCAAGGACCAGCGCCTGATGGTCAGCGCCCAGGCCGACGTGCCCTACGAGGCGCTGATGGGCGTGATCGACAAGGTCCACACCGAGGGCTGGACGCAGATCGGCATCGTCAACGAGGACATCCACTGAGGCCCTGATCCTTCTCCCCCTGCGGGAGAAGGTGTCGACGAAGTCGACGGATGAGGGGTCTCTCAAAAGCAAAACGCCGCGACAGCTGAAGGACCGGTCGCGGCGTTTCCGTTCTTCAACCCCTCACCCGACCCCGCTTCGCGGGGCCACCCTCTCCCGCAGGGGGAGAGGGATTTGGCGTTAAGCCGCCGTCGCCTCGAAGCCGGCTTTCAGCTCGGCCTCGTCCAGGTCGCGGCCGATGAACACCATGCGGCTGTAGCGCTTGTCCTTGTCGGTCCACGGGCGCTGGAAGTCGCCTTCCAGGATCATGTGCACGGCCTGGAACACCAGGCGGCGCTCCTCGCCCTTGACGTCGATGATGCCCTTGGCGCGCAGGATGTCGACGCCGCGGCGGGCCAGGAGGTCGTTGAGCCAGGCGGTGATCTTCTGGCCGTCCACCGGCTTGTCCAGCGTCAGGGAAATGCCCTTCACGCCGTCGTCGTGGATGTCGCTCTTGTGGTCGTGGTGGTGATGGTGGTCGTGACCGTGGTGGTGGTCATGATCATGGTCGTGGTGATGATGGTCGTGGCCGCAGTGCTCGTCGTGCACGTGGCCGTCCTCGCCGTGGGCCGGGTTCAGGAACTCCGGCTCCAGCTCGGTGATCCGCTCCAGGTCGAAGCTGTGCTTGCCGATGATGGTCTCGAGCGGGACGTTCGAGCGCTGGGCGCGGTGGATCGGGGCCAGCGGGTTGATGCGCTTGATGCGCGCCTCGACGTGGCGCAGGTCGTCTTCCGAGACCAGGTCGGTCTTGTTCAGCACGATCTGGTCGGCGAAGGCGATCTGCTCGACCGCTTCCTTGCTGTCGGACAGGCGCAGCAGGATGTGCTTGGCGTCGACCACGGCGGTGACCGAGTCCAGATAGGTGCGGGCCTTGACGTCGTCGTCGACGAAGAAGGTCTGGGCCACCGGGCCGGGATCGGCCAGGCCCGTGGTCTCGACCACGATGGCGTCGAAGCCGCCCTTCCGTTTCATCAGGCCCTGGAGGACACGGATCAGGTCGCCGCGCACCGTGCAGCAGACGCAGCCGTTGTTCATCTCGAACACTTCCTCGTCGGCCCCGACCACCAGGTCGTTGTCGATGCCCACCTCGCCGAACTCGTTGACGATCACGGCGTAGCGCTTGCCGTGCTCCTCGGTGAGGATGCGGTTGAGCAGGGTGGTCTTGCCGGCGCCGAGATAGCCGGTCAGCACGGTGACGGGGATCTTGCCGGAATTGGATGCGGTGTCGGTCATGGCCGCTATTTAGGGGGCTTGGGCTCTCTATGAAAGCACCCCCTGGAATCCGCCTCAGGTCTTGAGGAACGCCACCGCCGCGCCGATCACGATCAGGGCGCCGCCCAGGATCAGCTCCTCGTACTGCTCCAGCCGGGCCAGGCCCAGGCGGTTGAAGCCGGCCAGGCTCAGGCCCGTGAAGATCAGCATGCCGGCCGAGGTGGCCGTCAGCAGCACCGCCGAGAGGGTCAGGAAGCCGGCCACGCCGTGCTCCATCCCCGCCAGATAATAAGGAAGGAAGGCCTCGCACGGCGACAGGGTCAGCAGCACCACCAGGGCGGTGATCGCCGCGCGGTCGGAGGTGAACTTGCGGCCGGTCTCCATCGTCGCGTGCTTGTGCCGGCCCTTGACCAGATAGAAGACGCCCAGCGCCGCCATCAGCCCGCCGACCACCCAATGGAAGGAATCGCCCAGGTGCGGCTGGGCCACCAGGCCGGCGGCCACCACGGCCAGGCCCAGGAGGATGGTCAGGCCCACATGGCCCAGGCCCGCCAGCAGAGTGACGCCCAGGGTCCGCCCCGTCGTCCATTTCTGGGCGCGGCCGACCAGCACGAACGGCAGCCAATGCGTGGGCAAGGCCGCATGCAGGAAGGCCACGACGAACCCGGTGGCGGCGACGGAGGCGAAGAAGGTCGTGTTCACGTCTGCGGCTATAGCCTGTTATAAAGTAACACGCCAGAGACTCTCGCGACCTTCGTGCGCGACATCCTGTCGGCCGTGCTATCAAACGCGGCCATGACGCCCGGCCCCGATCTGCAAGCCGCCCTGGACGCGGTCTACGCGGCCTTCGATCGCTATCCGCCTCCGAAGGTTCTGGAAGCGCCGAGTCATCGCAAGCCGAAGCAACTTCTGGCGCGGTTGATCGCCAAGCCCCTGGCGCTCCTCACCGCCGAGGATATCGGACCCTACACGGGCTGGGCCATGACGACGGTAGGCGGGGTGGAAGACTACAAGCACTTCCTGCCGCGCATCCTCGAACTGTCGGTGCTCGGCGCCGACGTCCATCTCTGCGGCGATCCGGAGTTGCTGGCGGGCAAGATCGACTACGGCGCCTTTTCCGATTGGCCAGAGAACGAGCGCGCGGCGATTCTAGGGGCTTACGATGCAGCCTGGCGACAGGCGCTGCGGACTTTTCCCGACGAGGTCGAAGCCGAGGCGTGGCTGCTGGGTCTGATCGAACTGGGCGAACCAATCGACGCCCGCCTCACCACATGGATCGACAACCCCGACCTCGTCGCCGGCCTGCAACTGGCCGACGCTGCGTCCTCGGAAGCTTTTCGACGCGCAGACCCCAGACGCCCCGCCCAGATGGGCGCGCGGGCCGGCTATGAGGCCTGGCTAGCGGGCCCCGCTGTGCGTCAACGCCTCGAGCGGCTAATTCTGGAAGTAGACGATGAGGAAGCCTGGCGTGTCGCCCAGGCGCTGGGTCTGCCCGCCGAAACCCAGGTCGGCCGCGCCTAAGGCTGTGTCGCGGATTTCGTCAAGCGTCAGGGCGCCGTTCGCCGTTGACTCAGGGGCTTTCGCCGGTATAAGTGCGCCCCTCTCGCCCGCAGGGTCTCCCAGCGGGCGTTCCCCATTTTGCGAACGCACGTTTCTTAAGGCGCTAACCTATGTACGCGGTGATCAAAACCGGCGGCAAGCAGTACCGGGTCCAAGCCGGCGATCTGCTGGTTGTCGAAAAGCTCGACGGTGAACCGGGCTCGGAAGTCGCTTTCGGCGAAGTCCTGATGCTTGGCGAAGGCGAGGCCGTGACGGTCGGCGCCCCCACGGTGGACGGCGCTGTCGTCTCCGGCACCCTGATCGAAACCCGCAAGGGCGAGAAGGTGAAGATCTTCAAGAAGATCCGCCGTCAGGGCTATCGCCGCACCCGCGGTCACCGCCAGACCGAGTCGGTCATCCGCGTGACCTCGGTCGCCGGCGCCGGCAAGACCAGCAAGTGGGACGGCACGGTCGACCTGACCCCGAAGGTCATCCTGAACGCCCGCGCCCGCGGCCTGGGCGACGCCGCCGTGTCGGCCGTGGTTCCGGCCAAGGTCGAAGTCGAAACCGTCGTGAAGAAGGCCACCAAGTCTTCGCCGAAGGTTGAAGCCGCCGTGGTCGAACACGCCGAGCCGACCGCCGCCCCGAAAAAGAAGGCCGCGCCTAAGAAGGCCGCCGCCAAGGAAGACGGCGAAGCCTAAGCGGCTGCGCCTCTAAGGATCAGGAGAGCACAATGGCTCACAAGAAATCTGGTGGTTCGTCCAGCAACGGCCGCGACTCGGCTGGCCGTCGTCTTGGCGTGAAGAAGTTCGGTGGCCAGAAGGTCGCCGCCGGCAACATCATCATCCGCCAACGCGGCACCAAGTTCTGGCCGGGCGCCGGCGTGGGCATGGGCAAGGACCATACCCTCTTCGCGCTCGTCGAAGGCGCGGTGGGCTTTGTCACCAAGCGCAACAATCGGACCTACGTGAACGTGGCTCCGGTGGCCCAGGCCGCCGAATAGCGCGAACCTCGTAGAGATCCGGGTCGCGCTTTCCTCGAAGAAAGACGATCCGGACAGACGAAACCTAAGCGGGGAGTCCGGACGCCGGGCTCCCCGCTTTTGTTTTGTCCGCGCTCGAAATTTCCTGGCCGCAAAAGGACCCCAGGCCTGAAATCCGAGCGTCACGGTCCCTACCTAGAAGGACCGAGAACGGGAGGCGCGCGATGTGCGTGATCGAGAAGAGTCCGATCATCGAGACGCGGCGGCTGACGCTGCGGGCTCCCCAGACCGATGACGCGCCGCGGATCGCGGCGCTGTGCGGCGACTATGCGATCGCCAAGATGACCACCCGCATGCCCTGGCCCTACAGCCAGGCCGAGGCCGACGGCTTCGTGGCCCGCTGCCAGGCCCAGGACCGGCGCAAGGACGCGACCTTCGTGATCGACCTGGAGGACGCCGGCGTGGTCGGGGTGCTGGGCTTCTTCACCCCGCCCGTCGGCCACCTGGAGATCGGCTACTGGATCGGCCGGCCCTACTGGGGCCGCGGCCTGGCGACGGAAGCCGCCCAGGGCGCCCTGGCCTGGGCCAGGAACGACTGGCGCAAGAAGCTGGTCGTCGCCGGCCACTTCGCCGACAACCCGGCGTCGGGCCAGGTGCTGGTCAAGGCCGGCTTCCTGTACACGGGCGTGGTCGAGACCAAGCCCTCGGTCGCGCGGGGCGAGCCGGTGGATACCCGGATGATGGTGTGGCTGGCGTGAGACCGCTAGGCGCCGCCTTGGCCGGAGCCGCGGTCGCCCTCGCCTCGCAGGCGCACGGGCAGATCAAGGGTCCGGTCACGTCGGCGGGGTGCCTGGCCCTTGAGACCTCCAGCCGCGTCGAGGCGCGAGGCCGCCTGTCGGTACAGACGTTCCCAGGGCCGCCGAACTTCGAGAGCGTGGCGGCCGGCGATCGGGCCGAGCGGACGTATCTGCTGACCCTGCCAAGGCCGATCTGCGTCGACGACGGCGAGGCCGGCTTCGCCGATCCGGCGGTCCGGTTCGAGGTCGTGCACGTCAGCGTCAGGGACGAGCGTCTCTGGCCGACGCTGCGCGCGGCGCTCGGCAAGTCGGTGGTCGTGACCGGAGAGGGCTTCGCGGCGTTCGACGGCCATCACCACGCGCCGCTCGTCGTGCTGGCCGACAAGGTCGAGGTCGTGAAGGGGCCTTAGGCCGCGCGGTGCGTGGCGATGGTCTTCTGCGGGCCTTCGCGGAAGCGCTTCTCGGCGACGATGATCCGTTCGCACAGGGCGTCCAGGTCGCTGAGCAGCGAATAGGTCGCGTAGATGGGGATCTCCATCATCGCCACCTGCGCCCGGGGCATGAACTCGCAGTACTTCTTCCACGCCACGTGGCCGTCGCGCGCGTTCATGGCCCGCTGGCCCAGCGGGTTCCAGAGGTTCAGGGCCATCAGCTCGTCGCGGCATTCGCGCATCACGGGCAGGGCGATGAACAGGAACAGGAAGGTCGGCGTCGCGGCGCGGGCGAACTGCGGCTGCACCTGCATGTGCCAGATGCGGAAGGCCTCGAAGAAGTTGGCCTTGCGGGTCGGATCCGGCGGCAGCCACTGCAGGTCCGGATTGATCAGTTCCTGGGCCGAGCCCGAGCGCTTGACCAGTTCGTCGGCCGTGCGGCCGTCGGCCATGGTCTTGTTCAGGGCGTTGATCGGGATCGCCAGGCGCTTGGCCACCTCGGTATAGGCGACCTGGCGGCCGGCCATCGGGGTCCACTGGCCGAAGTTGGCGGCGTTGGGCGCGCTGGCGCGCTTCATCGCCGCGGCCTGGTGCAGCAGCTGATGGGTCTCGCGGCTCTTGGCGGCCTGCTGGCGGTCGAACTCTTCCTCGTGGACGGCCTGTTCGTCGGGCGTCATCCAGCGGGCCCGTCCGGGGCCGTAGGTGCGTTCGTGGCGATTGAGCAGGACGAAGTTGTGCTCGTCGGTCGGGCGGCGGCCGATGGCGGTCAGGAAGGCGCGGAAGTCGCGCCATTCGGGCGCCAGGCCCGTACCCCGGCTCATCAACATGTTCCGATGCAGCGACGCCTCGTGGGTGTACTTGCGACACAGGGTCGGCAGCGTCAGATCCTGCAGATCATGCGCAAAATCGGCGTCAGAAATTGTCGTCGTCAACGCCAGCCCTCCTCGCGCAATGGTCCTGTCGGTTTCCTCATGAGGTCGTTTGTCGCATGATCTCTTTTAATATTTCGTCACGATCACGAACACGGTTCGACGCGTCAAAGTGTCGCCAAGTCGACAAAAGGCGAGGCTCTAGACGAGGCGAGGCTTTGCCGTGGACCGGTTTCGGCTCGACGGACACGCCGCCTTACGACAAAAGACGCTCATGAAATTCTTGGACCAGTGCAAAATCTATGTCCGCTCCGGAAACGGCGGCGGCGGCGCGGTCTCGTTCCGACGCGAGAAGTACATCGAATACGGCGGCCCCGACGGCGGGGACGGCGGCCGGGGCGGCGATGTGTGGATCGAGGCGGTCGAAGGCCTCAACACCCTGATCGACTACCGCTACCAGCAGCACTTCAAGGCCGGCACGGGCGTGCACGGCATGGGCCGCCAGCGCCACGGCGCGGCGGGCGAGGACGTGATCCTGAAGGTCCCCGTCGGCACCCAGGTGCTGGAGGAGGACAAGGAGACCCTGATCGCCGACCTCGACACCGCCGGCATGACCCTGCGCCTGGCCAAGGGCGGCAACGGCGGCTGGGGCAACCTGCACTTCAAGGGCCCGGTCAATCAGGCCCCCAAGTACGCCAATCCCGGCCAGGAGGGCGAGGAGCTGTGGGTCTGGCTGCGGCTGAAGCTGATCGCCGACGTCGGCCTGGTCGGCCTGCCCAACGCCGGCAAGTCGACCTTCCTGGCCGCCGCCAGCGCCGCCAAGCCGAAGATCGCCGACTATCCGTTCACCACGCTGACGCCCAACCTCGGCATGGTCGACCTGTCGACCAGCGAGCGCTTCGTCATGGCCGACATCCCCGGTCTGATCGAGGGGGCCAGCGAGGGTGCGGGCCTGGGCACCCGGTTCCTGGGCCACGTCGAGCGCTCGGCGGTGCTGATCCACCTGGTGGACGCCACCCAGGAGGACATCGCCGGCGCCTGGACCACGATCCGCGGCGAGCTGGAGGCCTATGGCGACGAGCTGGCCGACAAGTCCGAGATCCTGGCCCTGAACAAGGTCGACGCCCTGGACGAAGAGACCCGCGCGGCCAAGGCCGCCGAGCTCGAGGCCGTGGCGGGGATCAAGCCGATGCTGGTCTCCGGCGTCTCCGGCGAAGGCGTCACCGAGCTCCTGCGCGCCGCCTACACCCAGGTGCGCATCCGTCGTGGCGACGCGATCGAGGAGATCGAGGACGACGAGGACCACATCGAGGAGACCCCCGGGGGCTGGAAGCCGTAATGAGCGCATCCGGGGGAGCGCTCGCCAAGGCTCGGCGCATCGTCTTCAAGGTCGGCTCGGCCCTGCTGGTCGATGCGGCCTCAGGCGCGGCCGACCGCGCCTGGCTGGACGCCTTCTGCGCCGACGTCGCCCGGCTGCGGGCCCGGGGCCAGCAGGTGGTGGTGGTCTCGTCCGGGGCCGTGGCCCTGGGCCGCCGGCGCCTGGGCCTGACGGGCCGCAAGTCGCTGACCCTGCCCGAGAAGCAGGCCGCCGCCGCCGCCGGCCAGTCGGTGCTGATGCGGGCCTGGGAAGAGGCGCTGGAGCCGTACGGCGTCGGCGCCGCCCAGATCCTGCTGACCCGCGACGACACCGAGGTGCGCCGCCGCTGGCTGAACGCCCGCGCCACCGCCGAGACCCTGATCGCCCTGAACGTCGTCCCCGTGGTCAACGAGAACGACACGGTGGTGACCGAGGAGATCCGCTACGGCGACAACGACCGCCTGGCGGCCCGCGTGGCCCAGATGGTCGGCGCCGACCTGCTGGTCCTGCTGTCCGACATCGACGGCCTCTACACCGCCGATCCGCGTCGCGACCCGTCGGCCACCCATATCGAGCGGGTGAGCGAGATCACGTCCGAGATCGCCGCCATGGCCGAGGGGGCCAACGCCTCGGCCGGGGTCGGCACCGGCGGCATGGCCACCAAGATCGCCGCCGCCCGCATCGCCCGCGCCGCCGGCTGCGCCACCCTGATCACCCTGGGCTCGCGCCCCGCGCCGCTGCAGGCCATCGAGGACGGGGCCCTGGCCACGGTGATCGAGGCCGGCGCCAGCCCCGCCGCCGCCTACAAAGCCTGGATCGCCGGCTCGCTGGCTCCCCAAGGCTGGCTGACGGTCGACGCCGGCGCCGCCGCGGCCCTGGCCAGCGGCAAGAGCCTGCTCTCGGCCGGGGTCCGCGCCGTCGAGGGGCCGTTCGACAAGGGCGACGCCGTCCGCGTGCGCGACGAGACCGGCCGCGAGGTGGCCCGGGGCCTGGTCCGCTACGACAGCGCCGACGCCCACAAGATCGCCGGCCTGCGCAGCGACGCCATCGAGGCCGAGCTGGGCTTCACCGAAGGCCCGATGATCCACGCCGACGACCTGGCGGTCGGCGGCTGATGAGCCGGGTCGCGCTCCTGGGCCTTCTGGCCGGCGCGATCCTGCTCTCCGGCTGCGCCAGCCTGGCGCCCGCCCCAACCTGCCCGGCCGGCCAGAGCCCGGGCCGCCTGGTCCAGCTGGGCTTCGGCCGCAAGATCGGCGACCAGGTCGGCGTCTCCGAGGCCGACTTCGCCCGCTTCGTCGACGAGGAGCTGACCCCGCGCTTCCCCGACGGCCTGACCGTGCTGGACGCCGCCGGCCAATGGCGCTCGAACGCCGGGCCGATCGTCCGCGAGCCGTCGAAGATCGTGCTGCTGGCCCTGCCCGGCCGGGCCGGCGGCGAGGACCGGATCGAGGCCGTGCGCGCGGCCTATGTGCGGCGGTTCTCGCAAGAGGGGGTGATGGTGCTCACCCAGCCGGCCTGCGTGGGGTTCTGAGACCTGGTTGACGGCCTTTCGGCGGCCGGGCGATGATCGCCGCCGGGGGAGGAGACCTGGCATGACCCTGTTCGAGACCCGCCCCATCACCGTGTCGATCGCGCGTCCGGCCGCCGAGGTCTACGCCTTCGCCCATCGCCCCGAGAGCTTCCCGAAATGGGCCGCCGGCCTGGGCGCGGGCCTCACCCGCGACGGCGACCGCTGGGTGGCCCACGGCCCCGACGGCGACGTCCACGTGCGGTTCTCGCCGCAGAACCCGTACGGCGTTCTCGACCACTGGGTGACCCTGCCGGACGGGACCGAGATCAGCATCCCGCTGCGGGTGGTGGCCAACGGCGACGGGGCCGAGGTGACCCTGACCCTGTTCCGCGTCCCCGGCATGGACGACGCCACCTTCGCGCGCGACCAGGGGATGGTCGCCGCCGACCTGGCCAGGCTCAAGGCCCTGCTGGAGCCATGATCGCCCCCAAGATCGCCTTGAGGGCGCCCCGGCCCGGCGACTTCGGCTGGATCGTCCAGCGGCACGGTGTTCTGTATGCGGATGAACATGGCTGGGACGCCCGGTTCGAAGGCGTGGTGGCCGGCGTCGTCTCCGACTACGTCAAGACCTTCGACCCGGCCCGCGAGGCCTGTTGGATCGCCGAGCACGAGGGGCGGCCGGTCGGCTCGATCATGCTGGCCCGCGAGAGCGACACGGTCGGCCGCCTGCGCCTGCTGCTGGTCGAGCCGTCGGCGCGGGGGCTGGGCGTCGGCGAGACCCTGGTCCGCGAATGCCTGGCCTACGCCCGGACGGCGGGCTACGCCGAGATCATCCTCTGGACCCAAAGCAACCTGCTGCCCGCCCGGCGGCTCTACGCCCGCCACGGCTTCGTACTGGAGGACAGCTGGCCCTATGACGGCTTCGGGCAGGGGCTGGTGTCGGAGAGCTGGCGACTAAAATTCCAGGCGGAGGATTAAACTCCGGTCCCGCTTGCGCCCTTTCGACCGCCGAGGCGTTCCCGTTGCCAACGCGGGGCTGGGCGTCATCCCCGTCGCATGCAGGGAAGACGGGCCATGGCCGATCAGCAGGACTTCAAGACCGATGTGGGCGCGGGCGGCGAGACCCATCAGCACGTGCCGGAAAAGGGCCCCCACAGCCCCGAAGGCCACCTGACCACCAACCAGGGCATCCGGGTCTCCGACAACCAGAACCAGCTGAAGAGCGGCGAGCGCGGGCCGGTGCTGCTGGAGGACTTCGTCCTTCGCGAGAAGATCTTCCACTTCGACCACGAACGGATCCCCGAGCGGATCGTCCATGCCCGCGGCTCGGCCGCCCACGGCTTCTTCGAGCTCTACGAGTCGTTGTCCGACCTGACCAAGGCCGACCTCTTCCAGCGGGCCGGCGAGAAGACCCCGGTCTTCACCCGCTTCTCCACCGTGGCCGGCGGCGCGGGCAGCGTCGACACCCCGCGCGACGTGCGCGGCTTCGCGGTGAAGTTCTACACCCAGGAGGGCAACTGGGACCTGGTGGGCAACAACATCCCGGTGTTCTTCATCCAGGACGCCATGAAGTTCCCGGACCTGGTCCATTCGGTGAAGATGGAGGCCGATCGCGGCTATCCGCAGGCCGCCAGCGCCCACGACACCTTCTGGGACTTCATCAGCCTGATGCCCGAGAGCACCCACATGATCATGTGGGCCATGAGCGACCGGACCATCCCGCGCTCGCTGCGCACGATGGAGGGCTTCGGCGTCCACACCTTCCGACTGGTCAACGCGGCCGGCAAGTCGACCTTCGTCAAGTTCCACTGGAAGCCCAAGCAGGGCGTGGCCTCGACGATCTGGGACGAGGCGGTGAAGCTGGCCGGCGCCGATCCGGACTTCCAGCGCCGCGACCTGTTCGAGGCCATCCAGCGCGGCGACTTCCCCGAATGGGAGCTGGGCCTGCAGACCTTCGACCAGGCCTTCGCCGACAGCCTGCCCTTCGACGTGCTGGACCCGACCAAGATCATCCCCGAGGAGGTGCTGCCGGTCCGCATCGTCGGCCGGATGGTGCTGGACCGTTGGCCGGACAACTTCTTCGCCGAGACCGAGCAGGTGGCCTATTGCCCGGGCAACATCGTGCCGGGCGTCGACTTCACCAACGACCCCCTGCTGCAGGGGCGGCTGTTCAGCTACCTCGACACCCAGAAGAGCCGGCTGGGCACGGCCAACTTCCATCAGATCCCGATCAACGCGCCCAAGTGCCCGGTGATGAACTTCCAGCGCGACGGGCAGATGCAGATGCTGCAGCCCAAGGGCCGCGCCAACTACGAGCCCAACAGCCTGGCCGAGACGGCCGGGGAGATCGGCGGGCCGCGCGAATGTCCGGTGACCGGCTTCAAGACCTTCGGGGCGGCCGACGGCGAGAACGAGCAGGGCGACAAGCTGCGAATCCGGCCCGAGAGCTTCGCCGACCATTACAGCCAGGCGCGGCTGTTCTTCCGGTCTCTGGACCCCGCCGAGCAGGCCCACCTGGCCTCGGCCCTGGTGTTCGAGCTGTCCAAGGTGGGCATCGAGGCGGTGCGGACGCGGATGATGGGCAACCTGGTCAATGTCGATCCGGACCTGGCCAAGCGGGTCGGGGCGGGCCTGAACATGCCCGTGCCAAAGGCCTCGAGGTCGGCTGTCGCGGTTCAGGACCTGGACCTGTCGCCGGCCCTGCGCATCGTCAACGGCCCGCGCGCGCCGACCGACATCAAGGGCCACGTGATCGGCGTCCTGATCGCCGACGGCTCGGACGGCGCGGCGGTCGACAAGCTGAAGGCGGCGATCATGAAGGCGGGTGCGGTCGCCAAGGTCATCGCGCCGAAGATCGGCGGGGCCAAGGGCGCGGACGGCGCGCTGATCCCGGCCGACGGCCAGCTGGCGGGCACGCCTTCGGTGACGGTGGACGCCGTCGCCCTGGTGCTGTCCGACACCGGCTGCGCGGCCCTGCTGAAGGAAGCCGCCGCCGTGCAGTTCGTCATGGACGCCTTCGGGCACCTGAAGGCCATCGGCGCGACGGACGCGGCCAAGCCGCTGCTGGACAAGGCGGGCGTGGAGTCGGACGACGGCGTCGTGGGCCTGGGCGCGGACTTCATCGCCGCGGCGGCCAAGCGGTTCTGGGACCGGGAGCCGAAGGTGCGGACGCTGGCTTAGAGGCTGCGGCGCACCACTTGCCCCCACCTGGCGGCTTCGCCGCCTGTCCGCCCCCATAGGGGGCGGAGGACGCGCGCTCGGCTCTTCTTCCCCCTGTGGGGGAAGACGACCGCGAAGCGGTCCGTAGGGGGCAAGTGCTCGCCGCACTATCCCATCAGATGCCCCCGCCAGGCCTCCCGCAGCACCTTCTTGTCGATCTTGCCCGTCGCGGTCAGCGGCACCGGGGCGAAGACCACGTCATCCGGGGTCCACCACTTCACGATCCTCGGCGCCAGATAGTCCAGCACCTCGTCCTTGCCGATCGAAGCCCCGTCGTGCGCCTCGATCACCAGCAGCGGCCGCTCCTCCCACTTCGGATGCGGCACGCCGACCACGGCGGCGATCTTCACGCCCGGGCAGCCGGCGGCGATGTTCTCCAGGTCGATCGAGCTGATCCATTCGCCGCCCGACTTGATGACGTCCTTCTGGCGGTCGGTGATCCGCATGAAGCCGTGCGCGTCCAGGGTGGCGATGTCGCCCGTGTCGAACCAGCCGTCGGCCTGGGCCGCGTCCTGGTCCTTGCGGAAGTAGCGGCGCACCACCCAGGGGCCGCGCACCTTCAGGGCGCCCGAGGTCTCGCCGTCGCGCGGCGCCTCGTCGCCGTCCTCGGTCTCGACCCGCAGCTCGATACCGAACTGCAGCCGGCCCTGGCGGGTCCAGATGGCGTCGTTCATCGCGTCCTCGCCCAGGGCGGCCAGCGACGGGGTCGGGGTGGCGACCACGCCGATCGGGCAGGTCTCGGTCATGCCCCAGATCTGCAGCACGTCGACGCCGTACTTGGTCTTGAAGGTCTCGGCCATGGCGCGCGGCACGGCGCTGCCGCCGATCACGACCCGCTTGAGGGTCTCCGGCCGCTGGCCGGTCTTTTCCAGCCAGTCCAGGTACATCGTCCAGATGGTCGGCACGCCGCCGGTGAAGGTGACGCCTTCGTCCTGGATCAGCGCGTGCAGCGAGGCGCCGTCCATCTTGTCGCCGGGCAGGACCAGCTTGGTGCCGCAGATCGGGGCGCTGAACGGCACGCCCCAGGCGGTGGCGTGGTAGAGGCTGGAGCAGGGCATGACCACGTCGAAGGCGGTGAAGCCGAACGCGCTGTTCAGGCCCCCCGCCATGGCGTGCAGCACCACGGCCCGGTGCGAATAGAGCACCCCCTTGGGATCGCCCGTCGTGCCCGAGGTGTAGCAGAGGAAGGCGCCGGCGTTCTCGTCGAAGCCGGGCCAGTCGATCGTCCCGGGCTCGCCGGCGATCAGGGCCTCGTAGGAGAGGGCGCCGACCTGGCCGGGGATGGTCCGCTCCGGGCTCGACAGCATGACGAAGGCCTTCACCGTGGTCAGCTGCGGGGCGATCCGGTCGACCAGCTCGGCGAAATTGCGGTCATAGAACAGCACCGCGCTTTCGGCGTGGTTGACCGTGTAGACGATCTGCTCGTCGAACAGGCGCGGATTGGCCGTGTGCAGCACCGCCCCGATCCCGGGGACGGCGTAGAACAGCTCCAGGTGCCGATGGGTGTTCCAGGCCAGGGAGGTGACCCGGTCGCCGGGCCCGACGCCCAGGCGGGCCAAGGCGTGGGCCAGCTGGGCCGAGCGCTGGGCCAGGCCCGCATAGTCGTAGCGCCAGTTGGGTTCGTCGATCAGCTTGGAGACGATCTCGCGCCCGCCGTGGGCCTGGGCGGCGTACGTCACGATGCCGCTGATCAGCAGCGGCGCGGTCTGCATCAGGCCCGGGATCATGCCCGCTCCTCCCTCTTCTCGTTGGGAGGAGGGTAGGGCGGAGTGAGGGCGTTGGGGAAGCCTGCTTGCCCCACCTGACCGCTTCGCGGCCTGTCCGCCCCCATTAGGGGGCGGAGGACGCCATCTAGAGCTTGGCCAGCACCGCATCGCCCATCTGGGCCGTCGACAGGTCGCCGCCCAGGTCGCGGGTGCGGGCCCCGCCGTCCAGGGCCGCCTTGACCGCCGCCAGCAGGGCGTCGGCCGCGTCGGCGCGCTTCAGCGACCAGCGCAGGGCCATCTCGAACGACAGGATAGCCGCCAGCGGGTTGGCCACGCCCTTCCCGGCGATGTCGGGGGCCGAGCCGTGGATGGGTTCGTAGAGGCCCGGCTTGTCCGGATCGCCGATCGCCGCCGAGGGCAGCATGCCCAGCGAGCCGGTCAGCATGGCCGCCGCGTCCGACAGGATGTCGCCGAACAGGTTGTCGGTGACGATGACGTCGAACTGCTTGGGCGCGCGGACCAGTTGCATGGCGCAGTTGTCGGCCAGGATGTGCTCCAGCTGGACGTCCGGATACTCGCGGGCGTGCAGCTCGGTGATCACCTGCTTCCACAGCAGGCCCGACTCCATGACGTTCGACTTCTCGGCTGAGTGGACCTTGTTGGTGCGGCCGCGGGCCAGCTCGAAGGCCACCCGGCCGACGCGCTCGATCTCGCTGGTGGTGTAGACGGCGGTGTCGAAGCCGCGCTTCTGGCCGTCCGGCAGGGTCTCGACGCCGCGCGGCTGGCCGAAATAGACGCCGCCGACCAGCTCGCGCACGAACATCACGTCCAGGCCCGAGACCAGCTCGGTCTTCAGGCTGGACGCGCCGGCCAGGGCCTCGAAGCAGTAGGCGGGGCGCAGGTTGGCGTAGACGTCCATGGCCTTGCGCAGGTTCAGCAGGCCGGCTTCCGGGCGCAGGTGGCGCGGCGCGTCGGCCCATTGCGGACCGCCGACCGCGCCCATCAGCACCGCGTCGCTGGCCAGGGCCGCGTCGCGGACCTCGTCGGTCAGCGGCGTGCCGTGGGCGTCATAGCTGGCGCCGCCGTAGATCCGCTCCTCGACGTTCAGGTCGGGCGTGAGGGCGGCGGCCACCCGGCGCACCTGGGCGCAGACCTCGGGGCCGATCCCGTCGCCGGGCAGGAGCAGGAGCGTGGACATGGTGGAAGGCTCTCTAGATCAGATTTCGCGGTAGTCAGAGACGTCGAATGCGGACATGCGGCGCTCGCCCACGCCCAGCTCGGGCCAGCAGGCGCGCCAGGCGGCCATGTGCGGGGCGGCGCGGTGGAAGGCCAAGGCCTCTTCGTCGACGAAGTGTTCGTAGACCCGGATCAGGCCCGGATCGAGCGGGTCCTCGGTCAGGGCGTAGTCCAGGCACCCGGGCTCGGCCCGGCTGCCCTCGACCTGGGCTCGCAGATGCGGGCGCAGCTCGGCCAGGCGCTCGGGCGCGACGCGGATCGTGCCGGCCAGGATGACGGTGGCCATCAGGCTTCCAGCCAGGGCCGGTCCAGCGCCCGCTTGCTCTCGAACACGTCGATGTCGGACGCGTGCTGCAGGGTCTCGCCGATGGCGTCCAGGCCCTTGAGCATCTTGTCCTTGCGGACGGGATCGATGTCGAAGTGGAAGCTCTTGCCCGAAGGCGAGACCACGGTCTGGGCCGTCAGGTCGACGCTGACCATGTGGTTGCCGCCCTTGGCCTCGTCCATCAGCTGGGCGACTTCCTCGGGCTTCAGCACCACCGGCAGCAGGCCGTTGTTGAAGCAGTTGTTGTTGAAGATGTCGGCGAAGCTGGTCGAGATCACGCACAGGATCCCGAAGTCCATCAGCGCCCACGGGGCGTGCTCGCGCGACGACCCGCAGCCGAAGTTGTCGCCGGCGATCAGCACGGACGAGCCCTTGTACTCCGGCCGGTTCAGCACGAAGTCGGCGATCTCGTTCCCGTCGCCGTCGAAGCGGAAGTCGTAGAACAGGCCCTTGGCCAGCCCTTCGCGTTCCACGGTCTTGAGGAACTGCTTGGGGATGATCTGGTCGGTGTCGATATTGGCCAGCGACAGGGGGGCGGCGCGGCCGTCGAGACGGGTGAAGGCCTGCATCAGTTCGTCTCCTCGAACAGGGCCCGCACGTCGGTCAGGTGGCCGGCGATCGCCGCCGCCGCCGCCATGGCCGGCGAGACCAGGTGGGTGCGGCCGGCGCGGCCCTGGCGGCCTTCGAAGTTGCGGTTGCTGGTCGAGGCGCAGCGCTCCTGCGGAGCCAGCTTGTCGGGGTTCATGGCCAGGCACATCGAGCAGCCCGGTTCGCGCCAGTCGAAGCCGGCGGCCTTGAAGATGGCGTCCAGCCCCTCGGCCTCGGCCTGCTCCTTCACCAGGCCCGAGCCCGGCACGACCATGGCCTTGACGTGCTCGGCCACCAGGCGGCCGTGCAGGAAGGCCTCCTGCACCACGGCGGCGGCGGCGCGCATGTCCTCGATGCGGCTGTTGGTGCACGAGCCGATGAAGACGCGGTCGATGCGGGCTTCGCTGATCGGCTGGCCAGCCTTCAGGCCCATGTAGTCGAGGGCCCGGTGGGCGGCGGCGCGCTTGTCCGGGGTGGCGAAGCTTTCCGGGTCGGGCACGTTGCCGGTGACCGGGATGACGTCCTCGGGGCTGGTGCCCCAGGTGACCATCGGGACCAGGGCCGAGCCGTCGATGACCACGGTGCGGTCGAAATGGGCGTCCTCGTCGCTGACGAAGCCCTTCCAGTAGGCCAGGGCCATGTCCCAGGCCGCGCCCTTCGGCGCCGAGGGCTTGCCCTGGATGTAGGCGAAGGTCTTGTCGTCCGGCGCCACCAGGCCGGCCTTGGCGCCGCCCTCGATGGTCAGGTTGCACAGGGTCATGCGGCCTTCCATCGACAGGTCGCGGACCACCGGGCCGGCGAACTCAATGACATAGCCGGTGCCGCCGGCGGTGCCGATCTCGCCGATCACGGCTAGGGCCACGTCCTTGGCCGTGACGCCGGGGCCCAGCTGGCCGTCGACGCGGACCAGCATGTTCTTGGCCTTCTCCTGGCGCAGGGTCTGGGTGGCCAGGACGTGCTCGACCTCGGACGTGCCGATGCCGTGGGCCAGGGCCCCGAAGGCGCCGTGGGTGGAGGTGTGGCTGTCGCCGCAGACGATGGTCATGCCCGGCTGGGTGCGGCCCTGCTCGGGACCCACCACGTGGACGATCCCGTTGCGGATGTCGCCCATCGGGAAGAACTCGATGCCGTTGTCCTCGACGTTGCGGGCCAGGGTCTTGAGCTGCAGGCGCGCCTCGTCGTCGGCCACGGCGTCGACGCCCTTGGCCTGGCCCTCGGTCGGGATGTTGTGGTCGGCGACGGCGAGCGTGCGGTCGGGCCGGCGCACCTTGCGGCCGGCCGCGCGAAGGCCCGCGAAGGCCTGCGGCGTGGTCACCTCGTGGATGAGGTGCAGGTCGATATAGAGGATCGCTTCGCCGTCCTGTTCGTTGACGACGTGAGCGTCCCAGATCTTGTCGTAGAGGGTCTTCGGTGCGCGGGTCATGATACCCGGGCACTTAGGCCCTGACAGCGGGCGCGTAAAGCGAGGAAACGCCGAAAATTCACGCCCGTCGGCCGGAAGCAGGGCAAACCTGCCTCGCCGGGCGCAAGCAAAGGCCTTGCTGCGCATGTTTCTTGCCCCCACGCCCAGCCTGAGCGACGAGGACCGCGAGCGCGGCCTGCGACATCTGGTCCGGGAGGCCGGCTGGTCCAACGCGGTCACGGCCGTGACCAGCGGCGTCATCCTCACCGCCTTCGCCCTTCAGCTGGGCGCCTCCAACACCACCATCGGCCTGCTGGCGGCGATCACCTTCTGGGTGCAGCTGCTGCAGCTGCCCGGGGTGCTGATGGTCGAGGGGCTGCGGACCCGCAAGCGGATCTCGGTGCTGGCCAGCCTGATCAGCCGCTGCGCCCTGGTCGGCATGGCCCTGCTGGCCCTGACCGGCGGCGGCAAGCCGGCCCTGGCGGGACTGGTGGCCCTGCAGGTCTTCTATTGCGGGATCGCCACCTTCGGCGGCTGCGCCTGGAACGCCTGGGTCCGCGACCTGGCGCCCGAGCAGCGGATGGGCCAGATCTTCGCCAAGCGGACCATCAACGCCACGATCGTCGGCCTGATCGCCAGCCTGGCCGCCGCCGTGGCCCTGGACCGGGCGCCGGAAGGCTCGTTCCTGCGGCCCTTCATGTTCGCCGGCCTGTACGGCGCGGCCTTCCTGGCGGGACTGCTCAGCTGCCGCGAGCTGGCCCTGACGCCCGAGCCGCAGATGCCCGCCCCGGCCGAGCGGGTGAAGCTGCTGCCCCTGCTGCGCGCGCCGCTGAAGGACGAGAACTTCCGGCGGCTGATCGCCTTCCTGGCCAGCTGGCAGTTCGCGGTGAACCTGGCCACGCCGTTCTTCACGGTGTTCTTCGTCAAGCAGCTGGGCCTGTCGGTCACCTTCGTGGTGGTGCTCAGCGTGGTCAGCCAGGCCACCAACGTCCTGGCCCTGCGCTCGTGGGGCCTGCTGTCGGACCAGTTCGCCAACAAGTCGGTGCTGGCCGTCGCCGCCCCGCTGTTCATCGCCTGCATCGCGGCGATGGTCGGGGCCTCGCAGATCCACGACCGGTTCTGGGTGATGGCCTATCTGGTGGGCTTGCACGCCCTGATGGGCCTGGCGACGGCCGGGGTGACCCTGTCGTCGGGCAACATCGCCCTGAAGCTGTCGCCGCGCGGCTCGGCCACGGCCTATATCGCCGCCAACGCCCTGATCAGCTCGGCGGCGGCGGGCCTGGCGCCGCTGCTGGGCGGGGTGTTCGCCGACTTCTTCGCCGCCCGCCGGCTGGAGATCCTGGTCCGCTGGACCAGCCCCGGCGACGTGCTGACCCTGATGCCGTTGCGGGTGTCGAACTGGGACTTCTACTTCCTGATCGCCGCAATCCTGGGCCTCTACGCCCTGCACCGCCTGGCCATGGTCAAGGAGGCGGGCGAGATCGACAGCCGGGTGATGGTCGGCGAGGTGCTGGCCCAGGCCCGGCGCGACGTGCGCAACGTCTCGCCGATCGCCGGCCTGAGGATGCTGACCGACGTGCCGGCCGCCGTGCTGCGCGACGAGCGGGTGCGCAAGCGGCTGCAGCGGATGCGCGACCGCCGCGACGCCCGCCAGGCCGCGCCGCCGCCCAAGCGGCGGCGACCTCAACGTCGCGTGACGGTCAGATGACGGGGACACGCCCAGACGCAAAGAGGGCGCGCCATCTGTTTTCGGCGCGCCCTCATATCGCATTTCCTTCGGTGGCCATGACGCCGTTTCCGAAGAGGGCCACTCCCTAGCAAGGGGGCGGTCTATAAGCCCGTCGCAAAGCGGTGGGGGTGCGTTTACCAAACACTAAAGAACGGCGTTTTGTCAATATATTCGTGTGGTTGCACAATAGCTTGACCATGCGGGCCCTTGGGCGGCCTTGGAAAAACGAGGTCTTGAAGGGGGGCGGAAGCAGCCCTGAAACGCCCAAAGAAAAAGGCCCCGGCGTCTCCGCCGGGGCCTCGTTCATCGCGAAGGTCGCGAGCCTTATTCGGCGTCGGCGGCTTCGGTCTTGCGGACGTTCGAACGCTCGGCGATCCGGGCCGACTTACCGCGACGGTCGCGCAGGTAGTACAGCTTGGCGCGACGGACGACGCCGCGACGCTTGACCTCGATGCTTTCGATGCTCGGCGACAGCAGCGGGAACAGACGCTCCACGCCTTCGCCGAACGAAATCTTGCGGACGGTGAAGCTCTCGTGCACGCCGCCGCCTTGACGGGCGATGCAGACGCCCTCGTAGGCCTGGACGCGCTCGCGCTCGCCTTCCTTGATGCGCACGTTGACGCGCAGGGTGTCGCCGGGTTCGAAGTCGGGGATCGCGCGGGCCGTCAGCAGACGGGTGGCTTCTTCCTGCTCGAGTTCGGCGATGATGTTCTTGGCCATGGTCTAGTCTCCTTTGGGCTTACCCGTTTTCGGGTCGCCTTTTGCCTGTTGATTGGCGAGATGCGCTTCCCAGAGGTCTGGACGCCGCTCGCGGGTGGTCTCTTCACGCATACCGCGCCGCCACTGGGCCACCTTCTTGTGGTCGCCCGACAGCAGCACCTCGGGGATGTCCAAGCCTTCGAACGTCCGCGGTCGCGTGTACTGCGGATGCTCGAGGAGGCCGTCCTCGAAGCTTTCTTCCTGCGTGCTCTCGAAATTGCCCAGAACCCCTGGAGCCAATCGAACGCACGCCTCGATCACGACCATCGCCGCCGCCTCGCCACCAGCGAGAACCGCGTCTCCGACCGAGACCTCCTCGAACCCCCGGGCGTCGAGCACCCGCTGGTCCACCCCCTCGAAACGGCCGCACAGGACGATGACGCCCGGCGCTTTCGACCACTCCTTGACGCGCGCCTGGGTCAGGGGCCGACCCCGGGCGCTCATGTACAAAAGCGGCCGCCCGCCGAGGTCCACGCTGTCCAGCGCGGCGGCGATGACGTCCGCTTTGAGTACGGCCCCAACGCCGCCCCCTGCGGGGGTGTCGTCGAGGAAGCCGCGCTTATCCTTGGAAAACCCCCGAATGTCCAGTGTTTCCAATCGCCACAGGTCCTGCTCCTTCCAGGCCGTGCCGATCAGCGAGACGCCGAGCGGGCCGGGAAAGGCCTCGGGGAACATGGTCAGGACGGTGGCGGTGAACGGCATGGGCGCTCCATAGCGCCCAAACGCTCCAAAAACGAGAGGGCCCGGAGAACGGGCTTGGCCCTCTCCCCTAGGTGAGGATGGTCTTGGGAAGGGGTTTGCCGGCCTCGGCGGGCATCAGCGGCGGGGTCAGCTTGACCGGCTCGCTGGTCATGTCGGCGGGGCGCGCGACGTGATGCACGGGGGCCACGGCCAGCACGCCGGCGGTGGTCAGGGTGGCGGCGAAAAGCGCCGTACCGACGCGGATCTTCTTCCATGAAACCATGGGCCAGGGTCTTCCTGTGTTTCGGGTCGTTCAAACCAAAGCCCGGGAGAGGGGGAGGTTCCCGTTTTTTGCGGCCCTGGCGAACCTCTTGCCTCTAGGCCAGCCAATGGGACTTCGCCAAGGCGGCATTACGACGCGTCGGCCATATTTCGGCGTCCGCCGCACCGGCGGGCGCCTGTCGCCACCGGCTGTCAGCAGCGGGTCATCAAGGTCCGATTTTCGCGAGACGACTAGGGCTGGATTGCTGGATAGTCCGCTCGCCAGAGCCATCGGAGCCGCCGCCATGACCACGACCGCCGACCAGTTCCACGCCCTGCACGCCGGCCCGGACGTGCTGCTCCTGCCCAACGCCTGGGACGCGGCCAGCGCCGCCCTGATGGAGGACGCCGGGGCCAAGGCCGTGGCGACCTCCAGCGCGGCCGTGGCCTGGGGCCGGGGCTACGCCGACGGCGACGCCCTGCCGGTCGCGACCCTGATCGACGTGATCGCCGGCGCCGCCCGGGTCATCAAGGTCCCGCTGACCGCCGACATCGAGGGCGGCTACACCGACGACCTCGGCGAGCTGTCCGAGACCGTCAAGGCCGTGGTCGAGGCCGGGGCGGTGGGGATCAACCTCGAGGACGGCCGCCGCGATCCGGACCTGCACGCCCGCAAGGTCGCCGCCGCCCGCGCCGCCGCCCAGGGTGCGGGGGTCGACCTGTTCATCAACGCCCGCACCGACGTCTATCTGGCCAACCTGGCCGAGGGCGAGGCGGCCCTGGCCGAGACCCTGCGCCGCGCGGCCCTCTACAAGGACGCCGGGGCCAGCGGGATCTTCGTGCCGATGCCGATCGAGGAGGACCTGCTGTCCCAACTGGCCGCGGGGATCGCCCTGCCGGTCAACGCCATGGGCCGTCCGGGCATGCCGTCGGCCAAGCGCCTGGCGGAACTGGGCGTGCGCCGCCTCAGCTCGGCCACCGGCCCGTTCCGCGCGGCCTACGGCGCCATGCTGACGGCGACCCGGACCTATCTGGCCGACGGCGACACCACCGGCTACGCGGGGTCGAGCCAGGGACTGCCCGATTTGAACGCCCGGTTCGGCTAGGCGGGTCGCCCTCGACCGCCTATCTTCCCGGCCATGACCGACACGCTCGCGCCCGATTCCGCCGCTGCTCCGGAAGCAGACCGCCCGATGACCCAGGACGGCCCCGCCGTGCGGCTGTTCCTGGTCGACGGCTCGGCCTATCTGTTCCGCGCCTACCACGCCCTGCCGCCGCTGACCCGCAAGAGCGACGGCCTGCCGGTGGGCGCCGTCCAGGGCTTCTGCAACATGCTGTGGAAGCTGATGCGCGACATGCAGGGCGACGCGCCCACGCACCTGGCGGTGATCTGGGACCACTCGGAAAAGACGTTCCGCAACAATCTCTATGACCAGTACAAGGCCCACCGCCCGCCGCCGCCCGAGGACCTGATCCCGCAGTTCCCGCTGGTCCGCGAGGCCACCCGCGCCTTCGGCGTGCCGGCCATCGAGCTGCCCGGCTACGAGGCCGACGACCTGATCGCCGCCTATGCCTGCAAGGCCCGCGACCTGGGCGGCGAGGCGGTGATCGTCTCGTCCGACAAGGACCTGATGCAGCTGGTCGGCGAAGGCGTGTCGATGTTCGACCCGATGAAGGGCGTGCGCATCGACCGCGAGCAGGTGTTCGAGAAGTTCGGCGTCTATCCGGAAAAGGTGGTCGACGTGCAGTCGCTGTGCGGCGACAGCGTCGACAACGTGCCGGGCGCGCCGGGCATCGGCATCAAGACCGCCGCCCAGCTGATCAACGAATACGGCGACCTGGACACGCTGCTGGAGCGGGCCGGCGAGATCAAGCAGCCCAAGCGCCGCGAGACCCTGATCGAATTCGCCGATCAGATCCGGCTGTCGCGCCAGCTGGTCAAGCTGGACTGCGACACCCCGCTGCCCGAGCCGATCGACGACCTGGTGGTGCGCGAGCCCGACAAGCAGGTGCTGGCCGACTTCCTGGAGCTGATGGAGTTCCGGTCGCTGGCCCGCCGGGTCGGCGACGGCAACGCCGCGGCCGCGCCGCGCACGCTCGACCGTCCCGTCAGCACCCCGACCGCGCCGGTGCTGGGCGTCTCCTACATGGGCGCCGCCGCCCGGGCGGCCGCCAATCCGGTGGCCCAGCCGGCCAACATCGACCACGCGGCCTATGTCCGCATCCAGGACCTGGAGACCCTGAACGCCTGGATCGCCAAGGCCACGGCCAAGGGGATCGTGGCGTTCGACACCGAGACCGACGCCCTGTCCTCGGCCACGGCCGGCCTGTGCGGCGTGTCGCTGGCCATCGCGCCCGGCGAGGCCTGCTACATCCCGGTGGGCCACTGCGAGAAGGAAGGCCTGGCCCTGGAGGCCGCCGCCGACCTGGAGCAGATCCCGCTGGACCAGGCGATCGCCGCGCTCAAGCCGCTGCTGGAAGACCCGGCGGTGCTGAAGGTGGCCCAGAACGCCAAGTACGACATCGCCGTCCTGGCCCGCCATGGGATCGCCGTGGGTCCGGTCGAGGACACCATGCTGATCAGCTACGTGCTGGAGGCCGGTCTGCACGGCCACGGCATGGACGAGCTGTCGGAGCTGTGGCTGGGCCACAAGCCCATTCCGTTCAAGCAGGTCGCGGGCAGCGGCAAGGGCCAGATCAGCTTCAAGCACGTGACCCTGGACCAGGCGACGGCCTACGCCGCCGAGGACGCCGACGTCACCCTGCGGCTCTACGAGGTGCTCAAACCCCGCCTGGCCCGCGAGGGCCTGCTGACCGTCTACGAGACCCTGGAGCGTCCGCTGCCGGCGGTGCTGGCGGCCATGGAGAACGAGGGCGTCCGCGTCGATCCCGACACCCTGCGCCGGCTCTCCAACGAGTTCTCAATGCGCATGGCCGAGTTCGAAGCCAAGGCCCAGGAGCTGGTCGGCCGGCCGTTCAACCTGGGCAGCCCCAAGCAGATCGGCGACGTGCTGTTCGGCGAGATGCAGCTGAAGGGCGGCAAGAAGACCGCCACGGGCCAGTGGTCCACCGACAGCGACGTGCTGGAGGCCCTGGCCAACGAGCACGAGCTGCCGCGCGTGCTGCTGGACTGGCGCCAGCTGTCCAAGCTGAAGGGCACCTACACCGAGAACCTGATCGCCGCGATCGCGCCGGGCGGGGCCAACCGCATCCATACCTCCTACGCCCTGGCGGCGACCACGACGGGCCGCCTGTCGTCGTCCGACCCCAACCTGCAGAACATCCCGATCCGCACCGAGGAGGGCCGCAAGATCCGCAAGGCCTTCGTGGCCGCGCCGGGCAAGGTGCTGATCAGCGCCGACTACAGCCAGATCGAGCTGCGCCTGCTGGCCCACATCGGCGACATCCCCCAGCTGAAGAAGGCCTTCCAGGAAGGCCTGGACATCCACGCCATGACCGCGTCCGAGATGTTCAACACGCCCATCGAGGGCATGCCCAGTGAAGTGCGCCGCCGGGCCAAGGCCATCAATTTCGGCATCGTCTACGGCATCAGCGCGTTCGGCCTGGCCAACCAGCTGTCGATCCCGCAGGGCGAGGCCGGGGCCTATATCAAGACCTATTTCGAGCGCTTCCCGGGCATCCAGGCCTATATGGAGGCGACCAAGGCCTTCGTGCGCGAGCACGGCTACGTCACCACCATCTTCGGCCGCAAGATCAACATCCCCGACATCGGCGGCAAGTCGGTGGCCCACCGGCAGTTCGCCGAGCGGGCGGCGATCAACGCCCCGATCCAGGGCGCGGCGGCCGACGTCATGCGCCGGGCCATGATCCGCATGCCGGGCGCGCTGAAGGCCGCGGGCCTGTCCAGCAAGATGCTGCTGCAGGTGCACGACGAACTGGTCTTCGAGGCTCCCGAGGCCGAGGCCGAGGCCACCATCGCGGTGGCGCGCGAGGTGATGCAGGGCGCGGCCGAGCCGGCGGTGGCCATCTCGGTGCCGCTGACGGTCGAGGCCCGGGCCGCCGCCAACTGGGACGAGGCCCACTAGGAAAAGGCGACGTGTCCGGCGGATTTTTCGCCGGATGCGGGCGCGCCACTTGAGGTGGTTTTCCGCAACGCGAGGCGCGCCATCACTCCATGAATACAATCTTGAATAAGAGTAATTTCGGAGAACGCAGTTATTATCGAGGAATAGAATATAGAGGTGCGACGTTGCGCCACAGTACAGTTAATGTCGTGGAAACCTTGACGCCCCAGTGATGGCTCGAGTGACGCGTGCTTCAAGGCTGCTGCTAAATACCCGTGGTCCATGAAGTTTTGCGTCGCGACCTCAATGGAGCGTGGCTATGAACTTCGGCGACCTGAAAATTCCGCACAAGCTGCTGGCTGTGTTCGCCGTAATGCTCACCACGATCGTGGTCATGGGCGTCACGCTCTTCATCAACCAGATGGACTATGAGGGCTCGGTCGCGCGCACCGAACGGGCCTACGAGTCCCTGCGGGCCGCCGACACCGCCGCCTTCCGCCTGACCCGCCAGGAGAACTCGCTGCGCGGCTTCCTGCTGTCGGGCGACGACTATTACGTCAAGCGTCTGGAAGAGGCCCACAAGCCGAAGTTCCTGGCCGCCCTGGGCGACCTGCGCAAGCTGGCCGACGGCGACCAGGCCGACCTGGCGCGCGTGGCCGACGTCGAGGCCGCCTACGCCAACTACCGCGCCCAGGCCATCGAGCCGGGCGAGACCCTGGGCCGTGATCCGGCCACCCGTCCGCAGGCGGTCGAGCTGGTCAAGCACGACGGCGTCGCCGACAAGGCCGTCGAGCCGGTCGAGAACGCCATCGAGGCCATCAGCAAGGATTCCGAAGCGGTGCTGGCCACCGAGGCCGCCGCCCAGAAGAAGGCCTCGCTGGAGACCACCCTGGCCCTGGTCATCGGCATCGGCGTGACGATCGCCATGGCCGTGGCGGGCGGCCTGCTGCTGAGCGGCGGCATCGCCGGCCCGGTGGCGGCCATGACCGCCGCCATGCGCCGCCTGGCCTCGGGCGACAACGGCGTGGCCATCCCGGCCGCCGGCCGCAAGGACGAGATCGGCCAGATGGCCGCCGCCGTCGAGACCTTCAAGCAGGCCGCGCTCGAGAAGATCCGCCTGGAGAGCGCCGCCGCCGATCAGCGCGCCGCCACCGAGGCCGAACGCGCCGCCGTGGCCGACGAGAAGGCCCAGGTCGAGCGCAGCGACGCGGTCAATATCGGCGCCCTGAACGAGGCCCTGGACCGCCTGGCCGGCGGCGACCTGACCCACCGCATCACCATTCCGTTCTCGCCCAAGGCCGAGAGCCTGAAGTCCAACTTCAACGCCGCCGCCCAGCGCATGCAGGAGGCGATGCAGGCCATCTCGGTCGCCACCGGCGGCGTCAGCAGCGGCTCGGACGAGATCGCCTCGGCCTCGGACGACCTGTCGCGCCGCACCGAGCAGCAGGCCGCCTCGCTGGAAGAGACCGCCGCCGCTCTGGACGAAATCACCGCCACGGTCCGCAAGACCGCCGCCGGCGCCAAGGAGGCCTCGTCCGTGGTCGCCACGGCCCGCGGCGACGCCGAGAAGTCCGGCCAGATCGTCAGCCAGGCGGTCAGCGCCATGACCGAGATCGAGGCCTCGTCCAACCAGGTCAGCCAGATCATCGGCGTGATCGACGAGATCGCCTTCCAGACCAACCTGCTGGCCCTGAACGCCGGCGTCGAGGCGGCCCGGGCCGGCGACGCGGGCAAGGGTTTCGCGGTGGTCGCCCAGGAAGTGCGGGCCCTGGCCCAGCGCTCGGCCGAAGCCGCCAAGGAGATCAAGACCCTGATCTCCACCTCGACCCAGCAGGTCGAGGCCGGCGTCAACCTGGTCGGCCAGACCGGCCAGGCCCTGCAGCGCATTGTCGACCAGGTGGCCGCCATCGACAGCCTGGTCACCGAGATCTCGGCCTCGGCCACCGAGCAGGCCACCGGCCTGAACCAGGTCAACAGCGCCGTGAACCAGATGGACCAGGTCGTTCAGCAGAACGCCGCCATGGTCGAGGAAGCCACCGCCGCCACCCACTCGCTGAAGGGCGAGGCGGGCGAGCTGGCCGGCCTGGTGTCGCGCTTCAAGCTGGGCGCCGAGGCCGTGGCCGCCGCGCCCGCCCGCCGCAACGCTCCGGCTCGTCCCGCCACCGCCGTCCGCCCGGGCCGCGCCAGCGCGCCGGTCTCGCATGGAAACACCGCCCTCGCGACCAAGGTCGACGAATGGGAAGAGTTCTGATCGGCGTCCCCTCGACGATCGGATAGGAGAGGCTCCCTGGATTTGTCCCCCGGGGAGCCTTTTTCTTTTGGGGAAGTAGGCGGCGCTGTCGCCTCAGCCGGAAAGGATTTCCACCCGGTTCGTGGGAACCCATCCGGATCCACATCGAGGCGTCAGGCGGATATCGATGCCATCGGGGGTGGCGCCTTCGCAGGAGCGATCCGGTGATCGATAGGCGACGCCCGTCCAATGCCTGCCCCAATCGTTGCAAGTGTAGACCGTTGCGCCGACGGAAAGGGTGGCGACCGTTCGATAGCCGGAACCGGGACCGTTCCGAACGGCGATCGGCTTTCCAGCCGTGATGACCGCGAGGTTGCAAATCTCGCCTTCCACTGACTTCGGCGGAGCCAAGCTTCCGTCCCAGACGGGCACGGTCGCGGCCTGCGGTCGGGCCATGAGCAGCGCCACGGAAGTGACGGCGAACACCACGATCTTGGCCATCGGAACTCCTTGGAATCGCGGACCTTGGTGTAGGTCCCCTAGTACCAGCCCGCCTCGCGCAGCGTCCGGGCGTAGGCGCGGCTGACGGGGGCCTCGACGCCGCTGGTCAGGGTCAGGGTGGCGCGGCCGTCGCCGCGCTTGGCGTCGCGCACCGCCGCCTTGGCCACCCACCACGAGCGGTGGGTCTGGGCGCCCTCGATGCCCTCCAGCTCGGCCACGGCGTCGGACAGCCGCAGCAGGATCAGGTCCTGGCCCTTGGAGGTGTGCAGGCGCAGATAATGGTCCTCGGCCTCGACCGCGTAGATCTCGCCGCCGCGCAGGCGCGGCGGCAGGCGTTCGAGGAAGCGCGGGGGCGGCGCTTCGGGCGGGGCGGCGTGGGTGATCTGGACCGCCGAGCGGGTGGCCAGGGTCATCAGGGCCGTCATGCCGCTGGTCATCACCAGGGTGATGCCGAAATAGGTCGCCGCCACCTGGAGCGTCAGCGGCGCGCGGCCTCCGGCCACCCAGACCAGCACCGTGAACAGCGGCGTCAGCACGGCCACGATGATCAGGGCCCGCCACCAGGTCGCGGCCAGGCCCGGCCAGAGGCCGCCGACCGCCTGGGCCACGGTCGTGCCCAGCACCGCGCCCAGCGACGATAGGCCGATCCAGTAGGCCAGGCGCGGGACCAGGGGCGTGTCGCCCGTTCCCAGGGCGCCGATCAGGGCCAGGAAGACGCCGGCGATCACCGCCACGACCAGCGGCCGCAGATAGCTCTTCAGGAAGGTGGCCGTTGGCGCTTCGCCAATGGCGGCCGCCCGCCGTTCACGAACTGCCGACGCTGTCTCACGCACCTTCGGATGACCCCCGCCGCCATCGATCCTAAGCCGGACCCGACCTGATCGCCCCAGTCCGGCGCGATCGCTTCGGGGAGAAACAAGATGTCCGACGCCAGCCTGTCAATCGGTCCACGCCGCTTTCTGCGCGCCCTGCTTATCGGGGTGGCGGTGACCGTGGCCCTGGTGCTGGCCGTGGGCGCGGCCCAGGGGCGCGGGCCGGCCGCGGTGCTGGCGGGCTTCCTGCACATGAAGGGCCACCTGCACGCCCCGAACCTGGGGCTGCTGGCGACGGCGCCGATCCAGATCAAGGTCCACGTGGCGGCGGTCAGCATCGCCCTGGCGATCGGGATCGCCCTGATGCTGGGCCTGAAGGGCAACACCGTCCACCGCACCCTGGGCTGGATCTGGGTGACGGCCATGGCCACGGCGGCGATCTCGTCGCTGTTCATCCACCGCGCCAACGCCGGGGGCTTCAGCTTCCTGCACCTATTCGCCGGCTGGACCCTGATCGCCCTGCCCATGGGCGTGTTCGCCGCCCGCAAGCATAACGTCCGCCTGCACGGCCGGACGATGACGGGCCTGTTCGTCGGCGGCCTGCTGATCGCCGGCGCCTTCGCCTTCGTGCCCGGCCGGCTGATGTGGCAGGTCGTGTTCGGCTGAGCCCCCGGAACGCGCCGCGCTTGCCAGGGCCGCGCCGAGAGGCCTACGAACGGTCAAGCAACGCGCGGACCACGGAACATGACCTCGCAAGTTCGAGCCCCTCGCGCTCAGCCGGCGCCGCGCCCCAAGTCGGCGGGGCGGGGCCGTCCGTCCAAGGCCACGGGGCGGGACCTGAAGGAGACCATCCTCGACGCCGCCGAGGGCCTGTTCGCGCGCCACGGCTTCCACGGGGTGACCATCCGCCAGGTCGCCGCCGAGGCCGGCGTCGACACCGCCCTGATCCACTACTATTTCGGCGCCAAGCGCGAGCTGTTCGACTCGGTGTTCCTGCGCCGGGCCGAGATCCTCAACAGCGCCCGGGTGCTGTCGATGGACGCCTACGAGAAGAGCCACCCCGGATCGATGACCGTCGAGGGGGTGATCGAGGCCTTCATCGAGCCCCTGCTGCGCATCTCCCAGGACGGCGGCCAGGGGTGGAAGAGCTACTTCGCCCTGGTGGCCCAGGTGAACAACACCCCGGCCTGGGGCGGCGAGACCATGGCGCGGTTCTTCGACCCCGTCGTCCACCGCCTGGTCGACACCCTGAAGGTGGTCCGTCCGGACGCCCAGGACCGCGACCTCTACTGGAGCTACCAGTTCCTGACCGGCTCGATGATGCTGGCCCTGTCCGAGACCGGACGTATCGACTCCCTGTCGGGCGGCGAATGCCATTCCAGCGACCTGGGGGCCGTGCGCGCCAGGCTGTTCGCCTACTGCGCCGCCGGCTTCGAGGCGGTGATCGCCCGCGCCCCGCAGGGCTGATTCCCCAATCTTGTCAGTAGGCTGACCAGTCGTCTGACCTTCATTTCATCACTTGGTGAAAAAAGGCTGGCGCAAAGCTTCCGTCTGGGTGACAGTGTTATCCAATTCGCGGGCCGATGAATTCGCGAAAGCCGGGAAATGCGTCCGTTGAACGGACCTGTCCGGCACGGGACGGAACGCACAAGGGGAGGGGAAACCCAAATGAAGACGATGCTCAAGCTCGCGCTGCTGGCCGGCGCGGCCTGGTCCGCCGCCGCCACGACCGTGGCCGCCCAGGACGCCGCGCCTGCCGGCGCCAACGCGGTGCAGGTCGAGGAACTGATCGTCACCGCCCGCCGCCGCGAGGAGACCCTCAAGGACGTGCCGGTCGCCGTCTCGGCCTTCAGCGCCGAGACCCTGGAGCGCCAGGCCGCCAACGACATCACCACCCTGTCGCAGACCGTGCCGAACATCACGGTGCAGACCGCGCGCGGCTCGAACTCGACCCTGATCTCCTACATCCGCGGCATCGGCCAGCAGGACCCGCTGTGGGGCTACGAGCCCGGCGTCGGCCTCTATGTCGACGACGTCTACATCTACCGCCCGCAGGGCGCGGTGCTGGACGTGTTCGACGTCTCGCGGATCGAGGTGCTGCGCGGCCCGCAGGGCACGCTGTACGGCCGGAACACCATCGGCGGCGCGATCAAGTACGTGACCAACCGCCTGGGCGACGAGGCCGGCGGCAAGGTCCGCGGCACCTACGGCAGCTACAACCAGACCGACCTGCTGGTCGAAGGCCATACCCCGGTCGGCGGCGGCCTGTCGGTGGGCGGCGCCTACGCCCTCTACAAGCGCGACGGCTACGGCACGAACCTGACCACCGGCGCCGAGCACTACGACAAGGACGTCCAGGCCATCCGCCTGAGCGCCGAATACAAGCCCACCGACGACCTGTTCTTCCGCCTGGCCTACGACAAGGTGGAGGACGACTCCAATCCCCGCCACGGCCACCGCGAGCTGCCGGCCCTGGTCGGCGGCTACAAGGTGCTGGACGTCTATGACACCCAGGCGGGCCTGGGCGACAAGAACTCGGTCGAGACCGAGGGCCTGTCGCTGACCGGCGAGTACCACGCCAACGAGTTCCTGACCTTCAAGTCGATCACCGCCGGCCGCAAGGGCCACACCCAGACGCTGATCGACTTCGACGGCACCCCGCTGCCGACCCTGGACGTGCCGGCCACCTACGACGACAAGTCGTTCTCGCAGGAACTGCAGGCGGTCTATTCGGACGACACTATCCAGGGCGTGTTCGGCCTCTACTACATGAACAGCCAGGCCTCGGGCGAGTTCGACACCATCGCCGGCAACCTGGGCGTCTCGATCGCCGACGGCGGCAAGGTCAGCACCCAGAGCTTCGCGGCCTTCTTCGACGTCAGCGCCAACTTCACCGACCGCTTCAAGGTCTCGGTGGGCGCCCGCGCCACGCGCGACCACAAGCGCAGCAACACCTTCCGCTTCTTCTATCTCGGCGCGACGCCCTCGCCCTACCAGGGCGGGACGCCGCGCCCGATCCTGCAGGTGCGCACCAACTACAGCGCCGAGAAGACCTTCGAGGAATTCACCCCGCGCCTGTCGGCCTCGTACGAGCTGACCGACGACCTGAACACCTATGTCTCGTATTCGAAGGGCTACAAGTCGGGCGGCTGGGACATGCGCGGCGACGCCTTCCTGACCCCGCAGACCGTCAACGGCTACAATCCCGAGACCGTCGACGCCTATGAGGCGGGCCTGAAGGGCGACCTGTTCGACCGCCGCGTCTCGTTCGCCTCGGCCGTGTTCCTGTCCAAGTACAAGGACCAGCAGGTCACCACCCAGGTGGTCGTGCCCTCGGGCATCGCCAGCTCGGTCGACAACGCCGGCGCCTCCACCCTGTACGGCGCCGAATTCGAAGCCAAGGCGGTGTTCGACGAGCACTTCTCGGGCACTGTGGCCCTGGGCTACATCCACGCCAAGTACGACACCTTCAGCCGCTTCGTGCCGGCTGGCGCGCCCAACCCGGTCAACCCGTCGCAGACGATCCCGGCCGGCGGCCAGATCGTCAACGTGGCCGACCTCTACGGCTTCCAGAACACGCCGCAATGGACGGGCAATGTCAGCCTGACCTGGCGCGGGAACGTGGCGGGCGGCGAGCTGACGATCACGCCGATGGTCAGCTACCGCGACGACTACCAGCAGTTCGAACAGCCCCTGCCGCTGCTGGACCAGAAGGCCTTCACCCTGGTGGACCTGACCGCCAGCTGGGCGCCCGAGAGCGGCCGCTATCGGATCTCGGTGGCCGGCAAGAACCTGACCGACGAGCGCTATCGCACCGGCGGCTACAACTTCGGCGTCCCGACCTACAACAACTCGGTGATCGGCTTCTACGGCCCGCCGCGCACCTACTCGGCCTCGCTCGAGGTCAAGTTCTAGACTTCCCCGAACCTCGACTATCCGGCGGCGGCTTGCTGAAACGGGCCGCCGCCGTTTCTTTGTCCACCTCACGAATCGCGGCGGAACCCGATGAGCGACGCACAGACCCAGAAGACCCCGCCCGGCTCGCGTTATCGCTACGTCGTGCTGGCCATGCTGATCCTGGTCTACACGCTCAACTTCCTGGACCGGCAGATCCTCGGCATCCTGGCCAAGCCGATCAAGGAGGAGTTCGGCCTGACCGACGGCCAGTTCGGCCTGATGAGCGGCCTGGCCTTCGCCCTGCTCTACACGACCCTGGCCATCCCGATCGCCTGGCTGGCCGACCGCTTCAGCCGCGTGTGGATCATGACCGCCGCCCTGACCCTCTGGAGCGGCTTCACCGCCCTGTGCGGCTTCGCGGGCGGGTTCTCGCAGCTGTTCCTGGCGCGGATGGGCGTGGGGATCGGCGAGGCGGGCGGCGTGGCGCCGGCCTATTCGATGCTGGCTGACTATTTCCCCAAGTCGCAGCGCGCCCGGGCCCTGGCGGCCTACGCGTTCGGCATCCCGCTGGGCACGGCCGCCGGGACCCTGGTGGGCGGCCTGCTGGCCGTGCACTTCGGCTGGCGCACGGCCTTCATCGTGGTCGGGATCATCGGCGTCGCCCTGGCCCCGGTCTTCCGTTTCGTCGTGCGCGACCCGCGCCGGGGCGGGGCCGACATGGCGGCCGGCGACACCACCACCGTCCAGGCGCCCGCCGCGCCGCTGGGCGAGGTGGTGGGGGTGTTGGCGAAGAAGCCCAGCTTCTGGCTCCTCTCGTTCGGCGCGGCCTCGTCCTCGGTCTGCGGCTACGGCGTGGCCCTGTGGCTGCCGTCGTTCTTCATGCGCAGCCTGGGCCTGACCCTGAGCCAGACCGCCTGGTACTATTCCGGCATCGCCTTCTTCGGAGGCCTGCTGGGCATCTGGCTGGGCGGGGCGGTGGCCGACCGGCTGGGGGCCAAGTCGAAGGCCGGCTATCCCCTGACCCCGGCCGTGGCCTTCCTGATCTCTGTGCCCTGCTTCCTGCTGGCCATGAACAGCGGGTCGCTGGTCGGCGGCATGGGCGGAAGCGCGGCCCTGGCCGTGGCCTTCGCGATCTTCCTGATCCCCACGGGGCTGAACTTGGCCTGGCTGGGCCCCATCACCGCCGCGGTCCAGCACCTGGCCCCGGCCCCGATGCGCACCACGGCCTCGGCCCTGTTCCTGCTGATCAACAATCTGCTGGGGATCGCCGTCGGCACCTACTATTTCGGCCTGGTCTCGGACTTGTTGAAGCCGACGTTCGGGGCTGAATCCCTGCGCTGGTCGATCTATACCGGCATGGGCTTCTACCTGGTCGCGGCCCTGCTGTTCTTCCTGGCCTCGCGACGGCTGGCCAAGGACTGGGTCGACTAGACTGAGACGTTTGGGCGCAGCGTCGAAAACGCCACCGTTCCGACACGTTCAGGTTACAAGAGCCCGCTGACGAACGCGGGACTGCGATTATGGGCGACGAGCGGCATATCTTCCACGACCCCACCGGACGGCGGGACCGGAGGATGCGGCTGATCCTGGGGATCGTGCTGTCGGCCCTGGCGGCCATCGTCGCCGCCTTCCTGGCCACCCTGGCCTTCGCCCCGCGCCTGCCGCTGGTGACGCTGAAGGACCCGCATGTCCTGTCGTCGCTACACAAGGAGACGGCCCACCGGCTGAAGCCGAACCTGGACTGGCGCAAGGTGCCCCGGCCAACCGCCACGGCCGCCCAAGGGGGAGAAGGGGGCTCGGCCCAGTCCCGGCCGATCAGCGTCGGCTTCTATGTCAGCTGGGACGAGGACTCCCGCGAGTCCCTGCGTCGCAACATCGACAAGCTGGACGTGGTTTCGCCGCAGTGGGTGGCGCTGCGGGGTCCCGACGGCGACATCAATGTGGACGACGACCCGCAGGGCGTGGCCCGGATCGCCGCCGCCCCGAACCATCCGGCCGTGCTGCCCCTGGTGCACAACTCGGCCAACGCCGCCTTCAACGGACCGCTGGGCGACGCCCTGCTGGCCAATCCCAAGGCGCGGGCCAAGCTGATCGCGGGCCTCTCCGACCTGGCCGTCCGGCGTGGCTACGGCGGCTATGTCTTCGACCTGGAGAACCTGTCGCCCAAGGGGCTGGCGAACTATCCCAAGCTGCTGGACGAGGCGCGGGCGGTGCTGAAGCCGCAGGGCCGCGAGGTCTGGGTCACCGCGCCGTTCGACGAGCAGGGCTGGCCGCTGAAGGCGCTGCAGGACTCGTCCGACACCCTGGTGCTGATGGCCTACGACCAGCACTACGCCGGCGGCGATCCTGGGCCGAACGCCGGCCAGGACTGGTACGAGAGCGAACTGGCCAAGCGGTTCGCCAAGCTGGACCCGGGCCGCACGATCCTGGCCCTGGGCGCCTACGGCTACGACTGGACGCTGAAGAAGGACGGGACGCCCGCCTCGGGCGCGCCGGCCACCTTCCACGAGGCCATCCGCAACGCCCAGGACGCCGACGCGACCATCGACATGGACGATGACGCCCTGAACCCGACCTACACCTACACCGACGACAACGGCGACAACCACGTGGTCTGGTTCCTGGATGCCGCCACCCTGTTCAACCAGGTCAAGGTCACCGACGCCTGGAAGCCGCGCGGCTACGGCCTGTGGCGGATGGGCATGGAGGACCCGGGCGTCTGGAGCGTGCTGGGCAAGCCCTACGGCCAGGCCTCGGCCCAGGCCCTGACCAGCATCCCCGCCGGCCAGAGCGTGGACTTCGACGGCGGCGGCGAGGTTCTGCGGGTGACCAACCTGCCCACGCCCGGCAAGCGGTCGCTGGAGTTCGATCCCGACACCGGCCTGATCGCCGACCAGACCTACGATGTCCTGCCCAGCTCCTACGTGATCCAGCGCTACGGCCAGAAGCCCGGCCTGGTGGCCCTGACCTTCGACGACGGCCCCGACCCGCGCTGGACGCCCAAGATCCTCGACATCCTCAAGGAGAAGAACGCCCCGGCCACCTTCTTCGTGATCGGCGAGAACATGCAGAACCGGCCCGACCTGGTGAAGCGCGAGGTCGCCGAGGGCCATGATGTGGGCAGCCACACCTGGACCCACCCCAATATCGGCGAAATCCCCGTCGCCCAGACCGACGTCGAGCTGAACGCCACCCAGCGCCTGTTCGAGGTGATCACGGGCCGCTCGATGCGCCTGTTCCGCCCGCCGTTCTTCGGCGACGCCGAGCCGTCGACCCCGCACGAGGTCACGCCCCTGCTGTCGGCCCAGACCCTGGGCTATCTGGCGGTCGGCCTGCGGATCGACACCGACGACTGGCAGAAGCCCCCGCCCCAGACGATCATCGACCGCACGCTGGAACGCCTGGACCACCCCGGCGACCGGCCCGGCCAGGTGGTGCTGCTGCACGACGCCGGCGGCAACCGCGCCAACACCGTCAAGGCCCTGCCCGAGCTGATCGACCAGATCCGCGCCCGCGGCTACCGCCTGGTGACGGTCGGCGAGCTGGCGGGCATGACGCCCGAGCAGGCCATGCCCAAGAGCGACCGTGACCCCATCGCCCTGGCGCTGGACCGGCTGGGCTTCGGCCTGTTCCGGGGGCTGAAGGTGCTGCTGACCACCCTGTTCCTGACCGCCATCGCCCTGGGCCTGGCGCGGCTGGTGTTCCTGGCCTGCCTGGCCCTGGTCCACCGCTGGACGCACGAGAGCCCCGAGAACCTGGACCCCGCGACCGGCCCGCTGGTCAGCGTGCTGATCCCCTGCTTCAACGAGGAGAAGGTGATCGCCGCCTCGGTGTCGCGGATCCTGGAGTCCGAGTGGAAGAACATCGAGGTCCTGGTCCTCGACGACGGCTCCAAGGACAACACCGCCGAGGAGGTGCGCCGCGCCCACGGCAACGATCCGCGCGTGACCCTGCTGAGCTTCGAGAACGGCGGCAAGGCGCGGGCGGTCAACCGCGGCCTGGCCGTGGCCAAGGGCGACTATGTGGTGGCCCTGGACGCCGACACGCTGTTCCCGCCGAAGACCATTGGACGCCTCGTCCGCTGGTTCCAGGACCCCCGGATCGGGGCCGTGGCCGGCAACGCCATCGTCGGCAACCGCCTGAACATCGTCACCCGCTGGCAGGCGCTGGAATACGTCACCGCCCAGAACCTGGAGCGCCGCGCCCTGGCGGCCCTGGGGGCGGTGACCGTGGTGCCCGGCGCGGTCGGGGCCTGGCGCAAGAGCGTGCTGGACGACCTGGGCGGCTATCCGGCCGACACCCTGGCCGAGGACCAGGACCTGACCATCGCCTGCCAGCGCGCTGGCTGGAAGGTGGCCTTCGACCCCTCGGCCCAGGCCTTCACCGAGGCCCCCGACACCGTCAGCGGCCTGCTGAAGCAGCGCTTCCGCTGGTCGTTCGGCACCCTGCAGTGCGTCTGGAAGCACCGCGCGGCGCTGTTCAATCCCAAGACGCCCGCCCTGGGCTTCGTGGCCCTGCCGCAGATCTGGCTGTTCCAGATCCTGCTGGCCGTCGCCGCGCCCCTGGTCGACCTGGCGGTGGTCTGGAGCCTGATCTCGGGTCTCTACGGCGCGATCGCCCACCCCGTGGAGTGGTCGCCCGACGACACGATCCGGGGGCTGCTCTACTGGGCGGTGTTCATCCTGGTCGACCTGTCGGCCGGCGCCCTGGGCATGGCCCTGGAGAAGCGCGCGCCCTGGGCCGACCTGCCGTACCTGCCCGTCCAGCGCTTCGGCTACCGCCAGCTGATGTACTACGTGGTGGTCAAGTCGGTGCTGACCGCGGCGCGCGGCGGACGTGTGGGCTGGGGCAAACTCGAGCGTCGGGCGACCGCGACGGTCAAGTGATCGGGCCGGGAATTCGGCAACCCAGGGCTATGACAAGGCTGTCATTCGCTCCTGCGAGTGGTAGCGGTACCTTTTTTCTCGGGAGCGTGTGGGCGACTTGACCCTTGGGAAGCCGATGTTCGGTGAAAAAGTCCAAGCGGTTCCGGGCTTGCGCGAGAGAACCCCACTTTTTCAGATAGGCTGATTAATCGGTCCAAGCGCGGTTGCGCCTGCGAAATCACGCTCCTATAACCCGGCCACAATTTTCAGAAGCCGTCGTCGAGACCGGTCCCTCATGAACATCCACGAACACCAAGCCAAAGCCGTCCTCGCAGAGTTCGGCGCTCCCGTTCCGCGCGGCTATCCCGCCTTCACCGTCGAGGAGGCCGCGGCCGCCGCTGAAAAGCTGGGCGGTCCGGTGTTCGTCGTGAAGTCCCAGATCCACGCCGGTGGCCGTGGCAAGGGCAAGTTCGAGGGTCTGGGCCCAGACGCCAAGGGCGGCGTCCGCGTCGTCAAGTCGGTCGCCGACGTCAAGTCGAACGCCGAGGAAATGCTCGGCCGCGTGCTGGTGACCCACCAGACCGGCCCCAAGGGCAAGCAGGTCAACCGCCTCTACATCGAAGAAGGCGCGGCGATCGCCAAGGAATTCTACCTGTCGCTGCTGGTCGACCGCGAGACCTCGATGGTTTCGGTGGTCGCCTCGACCGAAGGCGGCATGGACATCGAGGACGTGGCCCACGCCACCCCCGAAAAGATCCATAGCTTCTCGATCGACCCGGCGACCGGCGTGTGGCCGACCCACCAGCGCGCTCTGGCCAAGGCCCTGGGCCTGACCGGCGGCCTGGCGAAGGAAGCCGCCACCCTGCTGACCCAGCTCTATACGGCGTTCCTGGCCAAGGACATGGCCATGCTGGAGATCAACCCGCTGATCGTCACCGCCGACGATCATCTGCGGGTCCTGGACGCCAAGCTGTCGTTCGACGGCAACTCGCTGTTCCGCCACCCGGACATCCGCGCCCTGCGCGACGAGAGCGAAGAAGACCCCAAGGAAATCGAAGCCTCGAAGTACGACCTGGCCTACATCGCCCTGGACGGCGAGATCGGCTGCATGGTCAACGGCGCCGGCCTGGCCATGGCCACCATGGACATCATCAAGCTGTACGGCGCCGAGCCGGCCAACTTCCTGGACGTCGGCGGCGGCGCCAGCAAGGAGAAGGTCACCGCGGCCTTCAAGATCATCACCGCCGACCCGGCCGTGAAGGGCATCCTGGTCAACATCTTCGGCGGCATCATGCGCTGCGACATCATCGCGGAAGGCGTCATCGCCGCCGTGAAGGAAGTCGGCCTGAAGGTTCCGCTGGTGGTCCGCCTGGAAGGCACCAACGTCGAACTCGGCAAGAAAATCATCTCGGAAAGCGGCCTGAACGTCATCGCCGCCAACGATCTGTCTGACGGCGCCGAGAAGATCGTCGCGGCCGTGAAGGGTGCTCGCTAATCATGTCGATCCTCATCGGTTCTGAAACCAAGGTCATCTGCCAGGGCATCACCGGCGCCCAGGGCACGTTCCACTCCGAACAGGCCATCGCCTACGGCACCAAGATGGTCGGCGGCGTCACCCCCGGCAAAGGCGGCCAGACCCACATCGGCCTGCCGGTGTTCGACACGGTCGGCGAAGCCAAGGAAGCCACCGGCGCCGACGCCTCGGTGATCTACGTCCCGCCGCCCTTCGCGGCCGACTCGATCCTGGAAGCCATCGACGCGGAAATCCCGCTGATCGTCTGCATCACCGAAGGCATCCCGGTGCTGGACATGGTGCGCGTGAAGAAGGCCCTGCAGGGCAGCAAGTCGCGCCTGATCGGCCCGAACTGCCCCGGCGTCCTGACCCCGAACCAGTGCAAGATCGGCATCATGCCGGGTTCGATCTTCTCGAACGGCTCGGTCGGCGTCGTCTCGCGCTCGGGCACCCTGACCTATGAAGCCGTGTTCCAGACCACGAACGCCGGTCTCGGCCAGACCACGGCCGTCGGCATCGGCGGCGACCCGGTCAAGGGCACCGAGTTCATCGACGTGCTGGAGCTGTTCCTGGCCGACGAAGCCACCAAGTCGATCGTCATGATCGGCGAGATCGGTGGCTCGGCCGAGGAAGAAGCGGCCCAGTTCCTGAAGGACGAGGCCAAGCGCGGCCGCAAGAAGCCCATGGTCGGCTTCATCGCCGGTCGTACGGCCCCTCCCGGCCGTCACATGGGCCACGCCGGCGCGATCATCAGCGGCGGCAAGGGCGGCGCCGAGGACAAGATCGCGGCGATGGAAGAGGCGGGCATCCGCGTCTCGCCGTCGCCGGCCAAGCTGGGCGAGACCCTGCTCGAGGTGCTCAAGGGCTAATTAGACACCGAAACCCCGCCCCGCGCGGGGCCCAGGTTTTTTGCGACCGCCAGTCGACGATCCGAAAAAATCACCTGGGCCCCCGCAAGATCGGCGGGCGCCCGGTGAATGAGAGACTATATTTACGCAACGGCATTAAGCGGTGGCGTAAAAGGATCGTAAGGCAAAGACGATGGCGGACGACGCAGGCATCATCAATCAGGTCTTGACCGAGACCTCGTTCCTCTACGGAGCCAATGCGGCTTTCGTGGAAGATCTCTACGCCCGGTGGGCGGAGAACCCCGGATCGGTCGAACCCTCTTGGGCCGCCTTCTTCGCCACGCTCTCGGACCAGGCCGACCAGGTCAAGGCCGCCGCCAAGGACCCGGCCTGGACCCCGCGTCCAACCCCGGCCCTGCGTCCCGACTGGCTGTCGGCGATCGACGGCCAGTGGCCGACCGTCGCCCCGGCCGTCGAGGCCAAGGTCTCCAAGGCCATCGAGGCCAAGGCCCCGGGCTCGTCCGCCGAAGCCGTCCGCGCCGCCACGCTGGACAGCCTGCGCGCCATCATGATGATCCGGGCCTACCGGATGCGCGGCCACCTGGCCGCCAACCTCGACCCGCTGGGCCTGGAGCCCAAGCCCGCCGCCCCCGAGCTGGACCCGGCGACCTACGGCTTCGCCGAGGCCGACTATGACCGCCCGATCTTCCTGGACTTCGTGCTGGGTCTGGAAACCTCGTCGATCCGCGAGATCCTGACGATCCTGCGCCGCACCTACTGCGACGCCGTCGGCGTGCAGTACATGCACATCTCGGACCCGACCGAGAAGGCCTGGCTGCAGGAGCGCATCGAGGGCCGCGACAAGGAGATCGTGTTCTCCAAGGAGGGCAAGGTCGCCATCCTGAAGAAGCTGATCGAGGCCGAGGGCTTCGAGCGCTTCCTGCACAAGCGTTTCCCCGGCACCAAGCGCTTCGGCCTGGACGGCGGCGAAGCCATGGTCCCGGCCATGGAGCAGATCATCAAGCGCGGCGGCGCGCTGGGCGTGAAGGACATCGTCCTGGGCATGCCGCACCGCGGCCGCCTGAACGTGCTGGCCGCCGTGATGGGCAAGCCCTACCACGTGATCTTCCACGAATTCCAAGGCGGTTCGTCGGTGCCCTCGGACATCGAGGGCTCGGGCGACGTGAAGTACCACATGGGCGCCTCGTCGGACCGTGAGTTCGACGACAACAAGGTCCACCTGTCGCTGACCGCCAACCCGTCGCACCTGGAGATCGTCAACCCGGTGGTGATCGGCAAAGCCCGCGCCAAGCAGGCCTTCACCCTGCGCGAGCAGCCGGACGCCGGCCGCGGCCACGTGCTGCCGCTGCTGCTGCACGGCGACGCGGCCTTCGCGGGCCAGGGCGTGGTGGCCGAGTGCTTCACCCTGTCGGGCCTGAAGGGCTACCGCACGGGCGGCACCATCCACTTCATCGTCAACAACCAGATCGGCTTCACCACCAGCCCGCGCTATTCGCGCTCGTCCCCGTATCCGTCGGACGTGGCCCTGATGGTCGAGGCCCCGATCTTCCACGTGAACGGCGACGACCCCGAAGCCGTCGTCTTCGCCGCCAAGGTCTCGACCGAGTACCGGCAGAAGTTCGGCAAGGACGTGGTCATCGACATGTTCTGCTACCGTCGCTTCGGCCACAACGAAGGCGACGACCCGACGATGACGTCGCCCCTGATGTACGCCAAGATCAAGGGCCACCCCCCGACCCGCGAACTCTACGCGACCCGCCTGGTCGGCGAGGGCGTCATCACCCAGGCCGAGTCCGACGCCTGGGTCAGCGAATTCGAGAGCTTCCTCGACAAGGAATTCGAGGCCGGCAAGGGCTACAAGGCCAACAAGGCCGACTGGCTGGACGGCAAGTGGAAGGGCCTGGCCCTGCCGGGCGACGAGGACCGTCGCGGCAAGACCGCCTTCCCCAAGACCCGCCTGCTGGAGATCGGTCGCCAGATCACCACCGTCCCGGACCGCATCGACGCCCACAAGACCGTCAAGCGCGCCATCGAGAACCGCCGCGAGGCGATCGAGAAGGGCGAGGGCATCGACTGGGGCACCGCCGAGCACCTGGCCTTCGCCACCCTGCTGGACGAAGGCTTCCCGGTCCGCCTGTCGGGCCAGGACTCGGTCCGCGGCACCTTCACCCAGCGCCACTCCGACGTCATCGACCAGAAGACCGAAGAGCACTACACGCCGCTGAACAACATCCGTCCCGGCCAGGCCCACTACGAGGTCATCGACTCGGCCCTGTCGGAAGAGGCGGTGCTGGGCTTCGAATACGGCTTCTCGCTGGCCGACCCGAACACCCTGACCCTGTGGGAAGGCCAGTTCGGCGACTTCGTGAACGGCGCCCAGGTGGTGATCGACCAGTTCATCAGCTCGGGCGAGCGCAAGTGGCTGCGGATGAGCGGCCTGACCATGCTGCTGCCGCACGGCTATGAAGGCCAGGGCCCCGAGCACAGCTCGGCCCGCCTGGAGCGCTTCCTGCAGTCGTGCGCGGAAGACAACATGCAGGTGGTCAACTGCACCACCCCGGCCAACTACTTCCACGCCCTGCGTCGCCAGATGCACCGCGAATTCCGCAAGCCCTTGATCGTCATGACGCCCAAGAGCCTGCTGCGCCACAAGCGCGCCGTCTCGAACCTGTCGGACTTCACCGAGGATTCGGGCTTCCACCGCGTGATGGTGGACGGCGCCGAGGCCGGCTGCGACGTCGGCGGCGTCACCCTGAAGGGCGATGATCAGATCAAGCGCGTCATCGCCTGCTCGGGCAAGGTCTACTTCGACCTGATCGACCAGCGCGCCAAGCTGGGCCGCGACGACGTCTACATCGTGCGCCTGGAGCAGTTCTATCCGTGGCCGATGAAGTCGCTGATGCAGGTGCTGGGCCGCTTCAAGAACGCCGACCTGGTCTGGTGCCAGGAAGAGCCCAAGAACATGGGCGGCTGGACCTTCGTGGATCCGTGGATCGAGCTGACGCTCGACAAGCTGAACGTGAAGGCCAAGCGCGCCCGTTATGTCGGCCGTCCGGCCTCGGCCTCCACGGCCGCGGGCCTGATGAGCCGCCACATGAAAGAACTTGAGACCTTCCTGAACGAAGCCTTCGCCTGATCGCTTCGTCCCGCCTGATCTGAACCCGCCCGACCTGAACACGAGACATCGGAACCCCACATGGCCGACATCATGACCCCCGCCCTCGGCGAATCCGTCACCGAAGCGACGGTGGCGCGCTGGACCAAGAAGGCCGGGGAGGCGGTGAAGAAGGACGAGCTGCTCGTCGAACTGGAAACCGACAAGGTCAGCCTGGAAGTCGTGGCCCCGGCCGACGGCGTCCTGGCCTCGATCAACGCCGAGGAAGGCGCGACCGTGGTGCCGGGCACGGTGCTGGGCGTGGTGACCGAAGGCGGCGCCGCGACCGCCGCTCCGGCCGCCGCTAAGGCCGCCGCTCCGGCTCCTGCTCCGGCCGCCGCTCCGGCCCCGGCCCCCGCGCCCGCTCCCGCCGCTGCTCCGGCTCCGGCCGCCGCCGCCCCGGTCAGCCCGGCTCCGGCCCGCATCGCCGCCGAGAACAACCTCGACCTGTCGAAGGTCGCGGGCACCGGCAAGGACGGCCGCGTGACCAAGGGCGACGCCCTGGCCGCCCTGGAAGCCCGCGCCAACGCCCCGGCCCCCGCCGCCGCTCCGGCCGCGCCGCGCCCGATCCACGAGCGCGAAGAGCGCGTGAAGATGACGCGCCTGCGCCAGACGATCGCCCGTCGCCTGAAGGAGGCCCAGAACACGGCCGCCATGCTGACGACCTTCAACGAGGTCGACATGACGGCGGTCATGGCCCTGCGCAATTCCTACAAGGACGTGTTCGAGAAGAAGCACGGCGTGAAGCTGGGCTTCATGTCGTTCTTCACCAAGGCGGTCGTCGCCGCCCTGAAGGCCGTGCCGGACGTCAACGCCGAGATCGACGGCCAGGACATCGTCTACAAGAACCACTACGACATCGGCGTGGCCGTCGGCACCGACAAGGGCCTGGTCGTTCCGGTCGTCCGTGACGCCGACGCCCTGAGCCTGGCCGAGATCGAGAAGGCCATCGGCGCCCTGGGCAAGAAGGCCCGCGACGGCGCCCTGGCCATCGAGGACATGCAAGGCGGCACCTTCACCATCACCAACGGCGGCATCTACGGCTCGCTGATGTCGACCCCGATCCTCAACGCCCCGCAGTCGGGCATCCTGGGCATGCACGCGATCAAGGAGCGGGCCATGGTGGTCGGCGGCAAGATCGAGGTCCGCCCGATGATGTACCTGGCGCTCAGCTACGACCACCGCGTGGTCGACGGCGCCGGCGCGGTGACCTTCCTGGTGAAGGTCAAGGAAGCCCTGGAAGACCCGCAGCGCCTGCTGCTGGAGCTCTAGTCGCTCCGAGAGATCGAACGAGAAGGGGCTGCGAAAGCGGCCCCTTTTTCGTTTCTGGCCGCTCGCCTTGAAACAGACCTGACCTGGATGTATCTATACGATGTAGATACAAAGGCCGATGTCATGGGCAAACTCGATATTCGAGCGCCTCGCGCCAAGCTGTTCACCCATGGCGGCAGCCAAGCCGTTCGCCTGCCCAAGGCTTTTCGGTTCGAAGGTACCGAGGTAACCGTCCGTCGCGAGGGCGACGCGGTCATACTGGAGCCGGTCGCCGCCAAGCCCCCTCGCACCCAAGCCGACCTCGACGCGATGTGGGCCCGCATCGACGCGCGAGGTGGAGGCGACTTTCCGGCTCGGGAACAACCGCCGGAACAGGAGAGGGAATTCTGGTGACGTTGGCGTTGGACACCAACGTCTTCGTTGATCTCATTCGCGGGCGAAAGGCGATCATTCGCAAGCGCTGGGACACGGCGATCCTAGCGAGCGAAGCGCTGGTGACTTCGCTGATCGTCTATCACGAACTGCGGTTCGGCGTGGCGCTCAGCCTCGATCCGCCCGGTGGGGCCTTGAACGTCGCCGAAGTCCTCGATGGGGTCGTCGTCGAACCGCTGAACGAAGACGACGTGACGGCCGCCGCTCTTATCAGGGCCAAGCTTAGGCCACATGGAAACCCCATCGGCCCTTATGACGCGCTGATCGCCGGCCAAGCCTTGGCGCGGGGATGGACTCTGGTGACATCGAACGTCCGTGAATTCCAGCGCATCGATGACCTGGAAATCCAGGACTGGAGTCAGCCATGACCGCCGCCCGCGACCGCCTCTTCCTCCTGCGCCCCGACTGGATCGACCAGGACCGGCCCTGGTTCTGCATGGCCTGCGCGGCCGTTGAAGGCTTCCTCGGCTACTATCCGGCGGTGCGCGAGGCGCTGGATGTCGCCTACCTGCCGTATCCCCGGCCGCGCCGTCCGGTGGCCGACCTGCTGGGCGAGGCGAACCAGAACCTGCCGATGCTGATCCTGGCCGAGCCGTTCGACCATCCCGACCTGCGTGAGGGCGACCTGAACGCGGCCGGCGGCCTGTGGTTCGCCACCAACGAGGGGCCCATCACCCGCGTCCTGGCGGCGCGGTACGGCGTCTCGCCGCCGCATCCCTGAGGCCGGGGCGGCGCAAACGCGCAAGACGCCCACGAACTGCGCCTTTAACGCACCTGTTGGGTTGATCCTTAAGGCAGAGGCGCTAGGAGTACCCGCGCCCAGTCACCCTTGGGAAACCGGGGGACAGGCCCCATTTTCTGTCCGGCGCCGAACGCGGCGCGTCTCAAGGCGAAGATCCATGGCTCAATACGACGTCGTCATCATCGGGGGCGGCCCCGGCGGCTACAACGCGGCGACCCGCGCCGGTCAGCTGGGTCTGAAGACCGCCATCGTCGAAGGACGCGGCAAGCTGGGCGGCACCTGCTTGAACGTCGGCTGCATGCCGTCCAAGGCCCTGCTGCACGCCTCGGAGATGTACGAGGCCGCGGCGGGCTCCGAGTTCGCCAAGCTGGGCATCGAGGTGAAGCCGAAGCTGAACCTGCCGCAGATGATGGCCCAGAAGGCCGAGAGCGTCGAAGCCCTGACCAAGGGCGTCGAGTTCATCATGAAGAAGAACAAGGTCGAGTACATCAAGGGCTGGGGCCGCATCGACGGACCCGGCAAGGTGGTGGTGAAGGCCGAGGACGGTTCGGAAACCGTGCTCGAGACCAAGAACATCGTCATCGCCACGGGCTCGGAGCCCACCCCGCTGCCGGGCGTGACCATCGACAACAAGCGCATCGTCGACTCGACCGGCGCCCTGTCGCTGCCGGAAGTCCCCAAGAGCCTCATCGTGATCGGCGCCGGCGTCATCGGCCTGGAGCTGGGCTCGGTCTGGAAGCGCCTGGGCGCGGAAGTGACCGTGGTCGAGTTCCTGGACCGCATCCTGCCGGGCACCGACACCGAGGTGGCCAACGCCTTCCAGAAGATCCTCACCAAGCAGGGCTTCAAGTTCAAGCTGGCTTCGAAGGTCACCGGCGCGACCGCGACCGACAAGCAGGTCAAGCTGACCGTCGAGCCCGTGGCCGGCGGCGACGCCGAGACCCTGCAGGCCGACTACGTGCTGGTGGCCATCGGCCGCCGTCCCTACACCCAGGGCCTGGGCCTGGAGACGGTCGGCATCGTTCCCGACAAGCGCGGCGTGATCGCCAACGACCACTACAAGACCGGCGTCGACGGCGTCTGGGTCATTGGCGACGTCACCTCGGGGCCAATGCTGGCCCACAAGGCCGAGGACGAGGCCGTGGCCTGCATCGAGCTGATCGCGGGCAAGGCCGGCCACGTGAACTACGACATCATCCCGGGCGTCATCTACACCTCGCCGGAAGTCGCCACGGTCGGCAAGACCGAGGAGGACCTCAAGGCCGCGGGCGTCGCCTACAAGGTCGGCAAGTTCCCGTTCCTGGCCAACAGCCGCGCCAAGATCAACCACGAGACCGACGGCTTCGTGAAGGTGCTGGCCGACGCCAAGACCGACCGCATCCTGGGCTGCCACGCCGTGGGTCCGAACGTGGGCGACATGATCGCCGAGATCTGCGTGGCCATGGAGTTCGGTGGCTCGTCGGAAGACGTGGCCCGCACCTGCCACCCGCACCCCACCCGCTCGGAGGCCCTCCGCCAGGCGGCCATGGGCGTCGAAGGCTGGACGATGCAGGCCTAGGCGCGAGCCTGGGCCTCGTGTCCAAGAGTTAACGGGCGTCTCGGCGCCATCTGACGTAGAGTGGCGGGGTTTCGGAAACGGAGCCCCGCCATGCTTTTGTCCGCCATCCTGCTGATCGCGGCGACGCAAACCGCGCCTGGGGCCGCGCCTGGGGCCGCGCCCCAGCCGTCGCCTTCGCAATCGGCCCCCACCGCGCCCTGGCTGCGCGACATGATGGACGCCCGTGTGCGCTGCGGCGCGGTCGCGGCGATCCCCGCCGCCGACAATGTCCGCGCCCAGGTGCGGCCGCTGGGCGAGCTGCCGCCGGGGCGGCTGTCCTACGCCGTGCTGCGCCGCGTCGACGGCTGCGTGGTCCCCACGCCGATCCGCCAGGTCCGTCCGGCCCGCTAGCGCCGCCCACGAAAAAACCCCGCCGGGGGCAAATCCGGCGGGGCTGGTACGCTAAGCTTACGAGGGGAGGAGACGCCCTCCTACGCACGCGAGGGCGGTACGCTTACTGAACCTTAGAATTCTTCCCAGTCGTCGCTGCTCGGCTGCGCCGAACCCGCGAAGGCGGCCAGCTTGGCCTGGGCCGCGCGGACCGGGTTGGCGCCGGGGCGGCTGGCGGCGGTGGCCGGGGCGACCGCCGGGCGGGCGGCCGGACGCGACACCTGGGTCGGAGCCGGAGCGGCGCGACGGGTGGTGGAGCCCACGGCGGCGCTGGCGCCGCTGACCTGGAACCTGCCGATCATCTGCATCAGGCCGTTGGCCTCGCCCTTCAGGGCGTGGCTGGCGGCGGTCGACTGCTCGACCATGGCGGCGTTCTGCTGGACGGTCTGGTCCATCTGGTTGACGGCGGCGTTGACCTGGTTGAGGCCGGTGGCCTGCTCCTGGCCCGAGGCGGCGATCTCGCTGACCAGGCCGTCGATCTCGCTGACCTTGCCGACGATGGCCTGCAGGGCGTCGCCCGTCTGGCCGACCATCGACACGCCCTGGCTGACCTGCTGCGAGGAGGTCGAGATCAGGGTCTTGATCTCCTTGGCGGCGTCGGCCGAGCGCTGGGCCAGGGCCCGCACTTCCTGGGCGACGACGGCGAAGCCGCGGCCGGCGTCACCCGCCCGGGCGGCCTCGACACCCGCGTTCAGGGCCAGCAGGTTGGTCTGGAAGGCGATCTCGTCGATCACGCCGATGATCTGGCTGATCTCCTGCGACGACTTCTCGATCTGGTTCATGGCGTCGACGGCGTTGCGCACCACCACGGCCGAGCGTTCGGCGTCCGAACGGGTCGAGGTGACGACGCGCGAGGCTTCGACGGCGCCGGCCGACGAGCGCTTCACCGTGGCGGTGATCTCGTCCAGGGCGGCGGCGGTCTCTTCCAGGCTGGCGGCCTGCTGCTCGCTGCGGCGCGACAGGTCGTCGGCGGCCGAGGCGATCTCGTCCGAGCCGGCGCCGATGCCGTTGGCGGCGTGGACGATGGTGCGCATCGCCTCTTCCATCTGGGCGATGGCGCCGTTGAAGTCGCTTTGCAGGCGCTGATAGGCCGGCGGGAACTGGGCGTCGACGCGATAGGTCAGGTCGCCGTCGGCCAGGCGGGTCAGGCCCGTGGCGATGTTCTCCATGACGAAGGCCTGCTCGCGGGCGGCGGCCTCGGCGGCCTCCTGGTTGCGGCGGCGCTCGGCCTCGGTCTCGGCGCTGGCGCGCTGCTGGGCGGCCTCGGCGGTGCGCAGGGCCAGGGCGTTGTCCTTGAACACCTGGACCGAGCGGGCCATGCCGCCGACCTCGTCCTTGCGCTGGGCGCCGACGACGTCGACGTCCACCGAGCCTTGGGCCAGGACTTCCATGGTCTTGGACAGGGCCGACAGCGGGGCCGAGATCTTGGCGCGGCCGATCCACAGGGCGAAGACCAGCGCGGCGGCCGAGGCGATCAGGCCGAAGGCGATCGACATCAGGGTGCCGGTCTGGGCCGCCTTGTCGGCCTTCGCCACCATGGCCCGGGTCTCGTCGCTATGGGTGTTGGTGTAGGCCGACACGTCCTTGCTGAGGCTGGCGATGTCCGGATCGATCACGCCCATGACCATCTTGGCCGCGTCGTTGGCGTTCTGCAGGCCCAGATCCGCGCCCTGGCGGGCGCTGGAATAGATGCGGTCCAGACGGGTCTGGTAGTCGGCGACCCGCTTGCCTTCGTCGGTGTCGGCGGCCTTGATCTTGCCCAGGGCGATCTTGGCTTCCTTGTACGCGACGTCGATCTCGTCGCTGGCCTGCTTGGCTTCCGGCGAGGCGGCGTCGTTGGCGATGGTGCGATAGGCGGCGTAGCCGATGGTGACCACGCGGCGGTTGAAGCGCGATCCTTCCAGCTCGGCCGGGGCGCGCTGGTCGACGAGAACCTTGGTGGCGGCTTCCGATTTCTTGGCCTGCCAGGCGCCGATGCCGGTGATCGACAGGGCGACCACGGTCAGGATGACGGCCGGCAGGGCCACCTTGGTGGAAATCTTCAGATCGTCGAACTTCATCGCAAACCTCATGTCCGGATGTCCCCGTCGAAAGGGGTCGGGGGGCCGGTCTTGAGCCCAAGAGCCGCGAACGCCGTAAAAACGCGGTTAACTGCCTGGCTTGGAACGGCTTTGAGCGACGGAATGTCACAGGCCGGAGCAAATCGGCCGACATCGCCATGCGTCCATAGATCGTCATGACATCGATTTTTCAACCTAATCGTGCATAACTGAGCCGCGCCGAAAAACGAGCGCGCCGCCGATCCAGGGGAGATGAAGATGAGCGACTCGAGCCGGCCCAACATCCTGCTGATCACCTGCGACCAGTACCGCTTCCCGCGGTTCTCCTACGGGCCCGAGGCGGGCTTCGCCGAGCCGCTGAAGCGGATTCTCGGCTTCCAGCGCGAGGACGACCGCCACAATCCCTACGCCAGGTTCTTCCCCGGCCTGCTGGCCCTGCGCCAGAACGCGGCCCTGCTGCGCAACCACACCATCGCCGCCAGCGCCTGCACGCCCAGCCGGGCGACGATCTATACCGGCCAGTACGGGACCAAGACCGGCGTCACCCAGACCGACGGCCTGTTCAAGAGCGGCGACTCCTGGAACTTCCCCTGGCTGGCGGCCGACGGGATCCCCACCCTGGGGACCTGGATGCGCGCGGCGGGCTACTCGACCCACTATTTCGGCAAGTGGCACGTCAGCAATCCGCCCGAGCACTCGCTGGACCGCTACGGCTTCGACGACTGGGAAGCGTCGTATCCCGAGCCCCACGGGGCGGCGATCAACAATCTGGGGGTCTATCGCGACACGGGCTTCACCGACCAGGCCTGCGCCTTCATCCGCCGCAAGGCCCTGGCCCTGAACTACAACCGCGTCCAGGCCGTCGAGCAGGCCCAGGACCCCTACGCCAACGGCCCGGATCCGGCGAACATCCCGCCCTGGTTCGCGGTGGCCTCGTTCACCAACCCGCACGACATCGCCACCTATCCGGCGGTGATCGCCCAGGCCCTTCCGACTCCGGACAATTCAGGGACCCAGTCGATCTTCGGCCCGCTGACGATCCCGCTGGAGGGCCAGAAGACCCCGCCGCCGACCGCCGGCACGCTGCAGATCGCCCTGAACCCGCTGGACTTCCCGCAGGACTGCGCCAAGGCCTCGCCCACCCAGGACGAGAGCCTGGCCGACAAGCCCGGCTGCCAGCACGACTACGCCTACAAGGTCGGCCTGGCCCTGAACGCCAAGACCGGCTTCAACATCGTCAACGGCGCGCAGTCGCAGCTGCACGACACGTTCCCCAACGCACCGAGCTTGCCGGGCCAGGACGAGCGGTCGTTCGAGAACGCGGTCAAGGCGTCGCTGAAGGGCACGATCCCCTTCCAGCTCAGCGCCGATCCCGACGGCTACGCCGTGCAGTTCCTGCAGCTCTACGCGTGGCTCCACACGGTGGTCGACACCCACATCGCCGCCGTCCTGAAGACGCTGGAGGAGACGGGTCAGGCCCAGAACACCATCGTCATCTTCCTAGCCGACCATGGCGAGTACGGCGCGGCGCACGGCATGATGATCGAGAAGTGGCACACGGCTTATCAGGAGGCCCTGCACGTGCCGGTGATCGTCCGCTTCCCGCCCTCGAGCGGCGTGGTCGAGGACGAGCCGGGGACCGGGGAGGGGCCGCTGGGCTGCACGCCGCGCCAGATCGACGCCCTGACCAGCCACATCGACATCCTGCCCACCGTGCTGGGCCTGGCGGGGGTCACGGCGCAGCAGCGCGAGACGATCGCCAAGGCCCTGGGCCGCCACCGTCCCGTGCCGCCCCTGCCGGGCGTGGACCTGTCGGGCCTGCTGAAGGGCGACACCGACACGGTGGTCGAGCCGGACGGCCGCGAGCGCCGCGGTGTGCTGTTCATCACCGACGACGAGATCACCGCGCCCCTGGCCTCGAACGACGATCCGGCCAATCTCAAGTGCGACAAGGAGTTCGAGGTCTACAAGGCGGTGGTTGCTGCCGTGAACGCCCAGAACCCATTGCTGGACTTGGCGCCGGGGTCGGTGCGCCAGCCCAACCATGTGCGTTCTGTGCGGACCAAGGCCCACAAGCTGAACCGCTATTTCGACCCGTCGGGCCAGGTCCCCCAGGAGTGGGAGATGTACGACCTGGAGCGCGATCCGAACGAGGCGGTGAACCTGGTGGAGGTGCGGCGCTCGCCGCCCACCGCCCGGGCCGACCTGCCGGCGCCGTTCGTGCGCGACGCGGTGCAGGCGGAGGCGGACCGGCTGGCGGTGCTGCTGGCGGAGCTGGAGGAAAGGGATCTCTGATCCCCTCTCCCCTTGCGGGAGAGGGTGGCCTCGCGGAGCGAGGTCGGGTGAGGGGTTGAAGAACGGATCAGCCGCGAGCGGCGGTCAGGCTGGTGCGACCCCTCATCCGTCGGCTTCGCCGACACCTTCTCCCGCAAGGGGAGAAGGAGCCTTGTTCACGCCCGTGGATGCGCCTTGCCATACGCCGCCAGCAGCCCCGCCGCGTCCACCTGGGTGTACCGCTGCGTCGTCGACAGCGAGGCGTGGCCCAGCAGGTCCTGGATCGAGCGCAGGTCGGCGCCGGCGCCCAGCAGGTGGGTGGCGAACGAATGGCGCAGGGCGTGGGGCGTGGCGCGGTCCGACAGGCCCAGGCGGCTGCGCAGGGTCTGCATCGTCGCCTGGACGTGACGGGGCGACAGCGGCCCGCCGCGCTTGGCGCGGAACAGCGCGTCGTCGGGCGCCAGGGCGAAGGGCAGGGCGGCCAGATAGGCGTCGATCCGCTGGCGGACGATGTCCAGCACCGGCACGATCCGCGTCTTGCCGCCCTTGCCGGTGATCCGCAGGGACTCAGGCAACGGCGCGTCGCGGCGGGTCAGGGACAGGCCCTCGGAGATCCGCAGGCCGCAGCCCCACAGCAGGGTCAGCACCGCCTCGTCGCGGGCGACCTCCCAGTCCTCGCGGTCGGGGTCCAGGGACAGCTCGGCGATCAGGCCGTGGGCCTGGTCCTCGGAAACGGGACGCGGGGCGCCGACCTTGATGCGCGGGCCGCGCACCAGGCCGATGGCGGCGTTGGGCGTGTCGAGGCGATGGTCGAGGAAGCGGTGGAAGGCGCGGATCGACGACAGGCTCTGCGACAGCGAGCGGGGGGAAAGGCCGTCCTCGCCCTCCTTTCCCTCGCGACGGAAGGCCAGATAGGCGCGCAGCTCGGCGGCCGAGACCCCGCCCATGTCGGCCACGGACTGAGGCTCGCCGCGATGGCGCTCCAGGAAGTTCAGATAGGCCAGGACGTTGTCGCCATAGGCCCGCACGGTGCGCGGCGAGGCGCGCTTCTCGTGGGCCAGATGGTCCAGCCAGGCGGTCAGGGCCTGGCGCGCGGGGGTCACAGGATCGGCCAGCGCTCGGCCGTGCGCTCGACGACGCGGGCCAGGAAGGCGACCAGCTCCGAGCCCATGTCGGCCGTGAAGCCCTCGGGGTCGGACGAGCCGAAGGCCAGCAGGCCCTGACGCGACGGCTCCCACAGGGCCATGCGGACGATGGCCATGCTCTTGATCTGCTCGATGCGGTCGCCGAACAGGCCCAGGGCCGGGGCGTGGAAGCCCATGCGGGCCACGCCGTGGTCGCCCATGGTCATGTCGATCTGGCCGGCGATCAGGCCATGCCAGCCGGCGGGCACGCGGCCGGGGCCTTCCAGCACCACGACCCCGGCGGTCAGGCCGAAGCGCAGGGTGGCCATGTCGTCGACCCGGCGGGCCAGGTCGGAATGGTTGCGGGCGTCCAGCAGGTCGATGACCGCGGCGTGGGTCTGGGCCTGGGCCGAGAAGTTGGCGCGGGCGGTGGCCTCGATCTGGCGGCGGACCAGGGCCTCGCGCTCGTGGGCGGCGGCGACGCGGGCCAGGGCGGCGGGGCCGAAGTCGACGATGTTGCTGGCGTCCGGACGCAGGCCCAGGTCGGCCAGCAGGTCGGGATCGCCGTGCAGGAAGTCGGGCTCGGCCAGCAGGAAGTCGCGGATCAGCGCCGGGTCGACCGCCGGGAACAGCTTGGCTTGCGTCGCGTCGCTCATGGGGTCGGCCCTACTCCGTTCACACTTCGTCCCCATATCGTTCACAACAGGAGACAGGGTCGATGAAGCCCCAAGTCGGTTAACAGCGGCTTGATGGGACGGCGACGGGTCCTCTCGACCTGGGGACGTTTCCAAGGCAGAACCCAAGCTTCCCCGATGTCTGGTCCCATGCCCCGCATAGCCTCCGTCCTGTTGCCCATGCCGCTGCCCGAGGCGTTCGACTACGCCGAGCCGGAAGGCCTGGGGCTGGAGGTCGGCGACCACGTGACCGTGCCGCTGGGGCCGCGCGTGATTCGCGGCGTGGTCACCGCCCTGCGCGACGGAACCGGCGGCAACCGGCCGCTGAAGCCGGTGCTGGAGCGGGTGGACGATCCGCCCCTGCCGCCGGGCGTGCTGAGCTTCATCGAGTGGGCGGCGCGCTATTCGGTCGACATCCCCGGCTGGCCCCTGGCCATGGCCCTGCGCGGCCTGCGCCATCCGCCCGCCAAGCCCGACAAGGCCCTGGCCCTGACCGGGACCCAGCCGGCCCGCATGACCCCGGCGCGGCTGAAGGTGCTGGCCGCCGCCGAGGCCGGCCCGATGGCCTCGGGCGCCCTGGCGACCGCCGCCGGCGTCTCGGCCGGCGTCGTGAAGGGCCTGGTCGATGAAGGCGCGCTGGCGGTCACCTGGATCGAACCCGACACCAGCTTCCCGCAGCCGGACCTGTCGCTGCCGCCCCAGACTCTCAATCCCAGCCAGCAGGCCTCGGCCGACGTGCTCTCCGAGATGCTGGCCGCCGGCGGCTTCCAGGCGGCGCTGCTGGACGGGGTGACCGGCTCGGGCAAGACCGAGGTCTATCTGGAGGCCGTGGCCGCCGCCCTGGCCGCCGATCCCGAGGCCCAGGTGCTGATCCTGCTGCCCGAGATCGCCCTGACCCAGGCGGTTCTGGCCCGCTTCGAGGCGCGGTTCGGCGCGGCCCCGGTCGAGTGGCACTCGGCCGTCTCGCCGCCCCGGCGCCGCCGGGCGTGGGAAGGCGTGGCCACCGGCGCGGCGCGGATCGTGGTCGGGGCCCGCTCGGCCCTGTTCCTGCCGTTCCGCAAGCTGCGGCTGGTGGTGGTCGACGAGGAGCACGACGGCTCGTTCAAGCAGGAGGAGGGCTTCATCTACCAGGCCCGCGACCTGGCCGTGGCCCGCGCCAAGATCGAGGGGGCGCTGGTGGTGCTGGCCTCGGCCACCCCGTCGCTGGAGAGCCTGTGGAACGCCCAGCAGGGCCGCTATCGCTGGCTGCGCCTGTCGGCCCGCCATGGCGCGGCCCAACTGCCCGACATCGGCCTGATCGACATGCGCGAGACCCCGCCCGAGCCGGGCCGCTGGCTGTCGCCGCCGCTGGTCAAGGCGGTGTCGGTGGCCTTGTCGCGCGGCGAACAGAGCCTGCTGTTCCTGAACCGCCGGGGCTATGCGCCGCTGGTGCTGTGCCGGGCCTGCGGCGAGAAGATGAAGTCGCCCGACACCGACAGCTGGCTGGTCGAGCACCGCTACACCGGCCGCCTGGTCTGCCACCTGACCGGCTTCTCGATGAAGAAGCCCGAGGCCTGCCCGCACTGCGGGGCCAAGGACAGCCTGACCTCGATCGGCCCCGGCGTGGAGCGGGTCGAGGAGGAGGCGCGCCACCTGTTCCCCGACGCGCGGATCGCGGTGTTCTCGTCCGACACGGTGTTCGACGCGGCCGGGGCCCGGGCCCTGGTCGACAGCATGGCGGCCGGCGAGATCGACATCCTGGTGGCCACCCAGGCGGCGGCCAAGGGCCACAACTTCCCCAACCTGACCCTGGTGGGCGTGGTCGACGCCGACCTCAGCTTGCGTGGCGGCGACCTGCGGGCCGGGGAGCGGACGTTCCAGCTCCTGGCCCAGGCGGCCGGGCGGGCGGGGCGGCACGAGAAGCCGGGCCGAGCGCTCTTGCAGACGTACTCTCCAGAGCACGGCGTGCTCCAGGCCCTCAAGGCCCAGGACCGCGACGCCTTCGTCGAGGCCGAGATGATGATGCGCCAGGAGGCCGGCCTGCCGCCGTTCGGCCGCCTGGCGGCGGTGATCGCCACCGGCCCCGATCCGGTGGCCCTGGAGGACTACTGCAACGCCCTGGCCGCCGCGACGCCCAACGCCCACGGCGTCGAGGTCTTCGGCCCCGCCGACGCGCCCCTGGCCCTGGTGCGCGGGCGCCGGCGCAAGCGCTTCCTGGTCCGGGCCGAGCGGTCGGTGGACCTGCAGGGCTTCCTCGCCGCTTGGCGGGCCCGGGCCAAGGTCCCGAACTCGGTCCGCGTGGTGTTCGACGTGGACCCGTACAGTTTCCTTTGAATCCCTCTCTCATAGAGAGAGGGAGGGGCCCGCCGCGAAGCGGTGGGAGGGTGAGTGGTTTCACTCTCTCAGGATCAGACTCTGACGAGGATGTCAGCCGCGCCTAGCGGTGGGAGCTTGGCGCTGTCCCTTTAAGGCGTTTGGCGGATCGATCCGGGATTTGCCGGTGAGCGGTGTAACCACTCACCCTCCCACCGCCTGCGGCGGCGGGCCCCACCCTCTCTCAAAGAGAGAGGGATTCAGGCTTAAACAGGCTCCTTCTCCAGCACCGGTTCCGGCCCCGGCTGCCGACCGCGCAGCGGCAGCTCCGGGATCAGGAAGATCACCACCAGACCCAGGGCGATCACGATCAGGCCCGCGGCGAAGACGCCGGTGATGGCGTGGGTCAGGGCCTGGGCCAGGGCGGGGTCGGCGTGGCGGGCCGCGCCTTGCGCCGTGGCCTTCAGGGTCATGCCCTGCAGCTGGCCCAGGTCCAGCCCCTGGCCCTCGTTGGCCAGGCGGTGGGTCAGGAGGGCGCCGAACACCGCCACCCCGATCGTCGAGCCGATCTGGCGGAAGAACTGGTTGGAGCTGGTGGCCACGCCGATGTCGCGCACCTCGACGGCGTTCTGGGTGGCCAGGTTGAACAGGCTCTGGCCCGGACCCAGGCCCAGGCCGACGATGGCCATCCGCCAGCACAGGTCCATCAGGCTGGTGTGGGGCGTCACGCGGGTCAGCAGGCCGATCCCCGTCAGCAGCAGCACCGTCCCGGCGATCATCAGCGGCTTGTAGCGGCCGGTCTTGCTGACCAGCTGGCCGGCGGCGGTGGAGGCCACGATCAGCCCGCCCATCAGCGGCAGGATGGCCAGGCCCGAGGTGGTGGCGCTGACGCCCAGGCCCAGCTGCATGTAGAGCGGCAGGAAGGTCACCACGCCCAGGAAGGCCACCGAGATCAGGAAGCCGGCGAGGTTGGAGGTGGCGAACACCCGGTTGCGGAACAGGCGCAGCGGCACCAGCGGGTTGCTGACCTTGGTCTCGACGAACAGGAATGCAGCCAGGGCCACGGCGGCGAAGGCGAACAAGCCCAGGCTCTGGGGCGAGCTCCAGGCGAAGTCGTGGCCGCCCAGGCTGAGCGCCAGCAGCAGCGGCACGAAGGCCGCGACCAGCAGGATCGCGCCCGCGACATCGACCGCGCCGGAGCTGCGATGATGCAGCGGCGGCATCTTCACCAGGATCATGAACAGCGACAGCAGCGACAGCGGCAGGTTGACGTAGAACACCCAGCGCCAGCCGGCGATCACGTGCGACCCCAGCTGCACGGTGCCGTGGTCGGTGAAATAGCCGCCGATCAGCGGGCCCAGCACGCTGGCCAGGCCGAACACCGAGCCGAAGATGCCGGCGAACTTGCCCCGCTCGCGCGGCGGATAGAGGTCGGCGATGATCGCGAAGGCTGTGGTGAACAGCGCGCCGCCGCCGATCCCCTGCAGGGCGCGGAAGACGATCAGCTGGACCATGCCGCTCATGCCCAGCACCGTGCCGAACTCGCCCGACAGGCCCGACAGCCACGAACCGGCCAGGAAGATGGCGATGCCGGCCAGCAGCACGGGCTTGCGCCCGTAGATGTCGCCCAGCTTGCCCCAGATCGGCACCATCACCGTCGAGCTCAGCAGATAGGCGGTGGTGACCCAGGCGTAGAGGGTCAAGCCGTTAAGCTCGGCGATGATCCTGGGCATGGCCGTGGAGACCACGGTCTGGTCCAGGGCGCTGAGCAGGAACACGATCATCAGCCCGGCCAGGGTGGTCCGGCGCTCGGTGTCGGTGAAGGTCTGGGCGGTCGTCATCGCATCCCCTTGCGGTGTCGCGCCGCTACATGCGGTCGCGTGGGGCGGTCCGCAAGTCGGAACGTGGGTTGGGTGGAAAGGCTTCAGGGGCGCGGAGGCGGCGAACACTTGCCCCCTACGGACCGCTTCGCGGTCGTCTTCCCCCAGAGGGGGAAGATGTCGGCGCGCGCGTCCTCCGCCCCCTATGGGGGCGGACAGACCGCGTAGCGGTCAGGTGGGGGCAAGTGGGTGAGCCTCTGTCTACCCCTTCTTCCCCTTCCGCCGCGACAGCATGTTCAGCCCCTCGACCCCGGCCGAGAAGGCCATGGCGGCGTAGATGTAGCCCTTGGGCACATGCACGCCGAAGCCCTCGGCGATCAGCACCGCCCCGATCATCAGCAGGAAGCCCAGGGCCAGCATGACGACGGTGGGGTTGTCGTTGATGAAGTTGGCCAGCGGGTCGGCCGCCAGCAGCATCACGGTCACCGCCACGATCACGGCGATGATCATTACCGGCAGGTGGTCGGTCATGCCCACGGCGGTCAGGATCGAGTCGATCGAGAACACCAGGTCCAGCAGGATGATCTGGAAGATCGCCCCGCCGATGTTGGAGATCGCCGCCGTCTTCACGTCAGGGGCCGACTCGTCGGCGTCCGGATCGACGTTGTGGTGGATCTCCTTGGTGGCCTTCCAGATCAGGAACAGGCCGCCGGCGATCAGGATCAGGTCACGCCACGAGAAGGCCGTCTCGAAGGTCGGCTCGCCGTGGGAGAGCGGACCGGTCAGGCCCAGGTCGAAGACCGGGGCGGTCAGGCCCACGATGAAGGCGATGGTCGACAGCAGGACCAGCCGCATGATCAGGGCCAGGGAGATGCCGATCCGACGCACCCTCTGTCGATGTTCCGGCGGCAGCTTGTTGGAGAGGATCGAAATGAACACCAGGTTGTCGATGCCAAGCACGACTTCCATGACGATCAACGTGACCAGGGCGGCCCAGACGGCTGGGTCCGCGGCGAGGTGAAGGAGTTCGTTCATCGTACCGATCTAGGTTCCGGTTCGGAAAACGCGTCATCGCCTCCCCCTCAAGAGGCGCCGTTCATGCAAGGAACGCGACGGAAGCCCCCAGGCTTCGCCAAACCGAGATTCGAGATGATGCCCGACGCCGCCAATATCAAGCCCCTGACGGCTCTCCGGTTCTTCGCGGCCTTCTGGGTGGTGATGTACCATTATTGGCCGAACCTCTCGGCGGCGGCCCCGCCAGCCATGGTCGCCAAGGGCTATCTGGGCGTCGAGGCGTTCTTCACCCTGTCGGGCTTCATCCTCTGCCACGTCTATCTGCAGGGCGTGGGGAAGGGGACGTTCCGCTACGCCGACTTCCTGTGGAACCGGCTGGCGCGGGTCTATCCGCTGCACCTGGCCACCCTGGCGGGCGTGGGGCTGATGGCCTTCGCCGCCGGCCTGGCCGGCATCGCCGTCGACCAGAACATGCTGGCCTGGAACGCCCTGCCGGCCAACCTGCTGCTGGTCCAGGCCTGGGGCTTCGCGCCGGTGTCGGGCTGGAACCATCCGTCGTGGTCGATCTCGGCCGAGTGGTTCGCCTATCTGTGCTTCCCGGCCTTCGCCTGGGCCGCCTGGCGGCTGCGCGACCGGCCGCGCCTGGCGGTCGGCCTGGCCCTGGCCCTGATCGCCGGGCTCTATCCGCTGTTCCAGGCCCTGGCGGGCTTCCCGCTGACCGAGGCGACCATCCGCTGGGGCTTCCTGCGGATCGTCCCGTGCTTCGCCTACGGCTGCGCCCTGCACGCCCTGTGGCGTTCGGGCGCGGTGACTGGCCGATTCTCTGCGATCGGCGCCTGCCTGGCGGGCGCCGCGGCGCTGCTGGCGGTGCACTTCGGGGCGCCCGATCAAGTGATTGTCATGACCCTGGGGGCGCTGATCGTCACCCTGGCCGGCATGGCCGCGACGGGCTCATCCTTCGCCACCCAAGCCCCGCTCGTGTACTTGGGTGAGATCAGCTACTCGACCTACATGATCTGCATCCCGTGGAAGATCCTGGCGGTCAACGCCGCGGAGAAGCTTCTCAAGATCGATGGAGATCAGCTGCCGCTCTATGCTTGGCTGTTAATCGTCGCCGCACTGGTCCCGCTGTCGGCGCTGTCGTATCACATCATCGAAAAGCCGATGCGTGAGCGCATGAAAGCTTGGGCGAACGGCTGGCGGGAGCGACGACCTGCCACGGCAAAAGCCGGATAAACAGACTTTTCATCTTTCCCTGCGAGGGTTATCCCTTAACCCTAGTGACGCGGGGAGTACCCACAGCATGACGAAACGGACGAGAACCCTCCTGGGTTCCCTGGCCGCTGCCGCCATGATCAGCCTTGTGCCGATGTCCGGCGCGGTCGCTGACGGGTATTGGCAGTGCGTTCCGTTCGCGCGTCTGATGTCGGGCATCCAGATCTTTGGCGACGCTCGTACGTGGTGGTCGCAGGCTGTCGGCAAGTACGACACCGGCTTCACGCCCCGCGCCGGGGCCGTCCTCTGCTTCAAGCCGACCGCCCGCATGAACCTCGGCCACGTCGCCTTCGTCAGCCAGGTGCTGACCGACCGCGTGATCCAGGTGACCCACGCCAACTGGTCGGTGATCGACGGCGGGCGCGGCCAGATCGAAAAGGACGTCACCGTGGTCGACGTCTCGCCGGCCGGGGACTGGAGCGAGGTCAAGGTCTGGTACGACCCGATCCGCGACCTGGGCTCGACCGTCTATCCGACCCACGGCTTCATCTACCAGAACAACCAGGCGGTCACGATCGCCGCCGCCACCAGCAAGCTGGCCATGGCCCAGAACGCCGCCGTCTCGCTGGCCAAGTCCGCCGCCAACCAGGTCGCCGCCTCGGTGCGGGTGTCCTCGCCGCTGGACATGATCAACCAGGCCGCCGACTCGACCGACCGCATCGCCGCCCTGATCGCCCAATCCCAGGGCTCGGGTCCGCCGCAAGACGCCGACAAGCCGCAAGCCACGCGTTGACGCGGTGCGCGCTCTGGGCCATGCCCGGCGCGTGAACAAGGTCCCACATCCATGCTGAGGGTGCTGCGCCACGGCGCGCCGGGTTTCGAGCCCGGCGGCTTGACGCCCGACTGGGCGCTGCCCTCCGACGCGGTGTGGATCGAGCTGGTCAGTCCCACCCGCGCCGAGGAAGTGGCCGTCGAGAAATCGATCGGCCTGCTGCTGCCCACCCGCGAGGAGATGGCCGAGATCGAGGCCTCCTCGCGCCTCTACCAGGAGGACGGCGGCACGTTCATGACCGCCACGGTGCTGGTCAACGCCGACAGCGACCTGCCCACCGCCGCCCCGGTGACCTTCGTGCTGACCGGCGACCGGCTGGTGACCATCCGCTATGTCGAGCCCAAGGCCTTCGCGGTGTTCGCCGCCCAGGCCGAGCGCCAGCCCAGCCTGTGCCCCAGCGGGACCCAGACGTTCCTGGGCCTGCTGGACGCGGTGATCGACCGCACCGCCGACATCCTCGAGCGCACCTCGGCCGACGTCGAGGCGCAGTCGCGGGCCATCTTCGGTCGCCCGCGCGGCGCGGCGTTCGAAGCGATCCTCAACCGCCTGGGCCGGGCCCAGATCGTCAATTCCAAGGCCCGCGACAGCCTGGTCAGCCTGGCCCGCCTGCTCAGCTTCGCCTCGCTGGCCGCCCAGTTCGAGGGCGACAAGGAGCTGCGCGACCACCTCAAGTCGCTGCAGCGCGACGTCCAGTCGATCACCGACCACGCCGGCTACCTGTCGGGCAACATCACCTTCCTGCTCGACGCGGCCCTGGGCCTGATCAACATCGAGCAGAACGCCATCTTCAAGATTTTCTCGGTGTTCTCGATCGTGTTCCTGCCGCCGACCCTGATCGCCGGCATCTACGGCATGAACTTCACGCACATGCCCGAGCTGGCCTGGCTGCACGGATACCCGTTCGCCCTGGTGCTGATGGTCATGGCCGCGGCCGGGCCGCTGCTGTGGTTCAAGCGGCGCGGATGGCTTTGACTTTTCTCGACAAACTGAACGTTTCCTTAAAGATGGCGTGACACGGTTCGGCGAAAAGAGCCTCGCATGTCCGCCGCCCCCGCCAGCCCCAAAGCCACCCCGCAGCCCCTGATCCGCACGCTCGCGCCCAAGGCGCTGAAGGCCGCGATCGAGGCGCACGCGCGCTATCTGAAGGGGCTGCCGGCCGGGACCCGCGCCAACCTCTCCTATGTCGATCTCGACAACGTCAATCTCGAGGGCGTCGACCTGTCCGAGGCCGACCTGACCGGGGCGCGCCTGTCGGGCGCCCTGCTGGCGCGGGCGGTGCTGACGCGGGCCACGCTGTACGGGGCCGACCTGCGCGACGCCGACCTGCGCGACGCCAACCTGGCGCGCTGCGACCTGCGCGGCGTGTGCCTGCGCGGGGCCAACCTGGCCGGCGCCGACCTGTCGGGCTGCGACCTGCGCGAGGGCGTCACCGCCACCCAGGACAGCGTCGACGGCTTCAAGATTCTGCGGCACCGGGAACGGCGCGGCGAGCTGGACCGCGCGGTGACGCGCGGCGCGCGGCTGGACGGCGCCCAGCTGGGCGACGCCTTCACCCGGGTGGCCGACCTGACCGACGCCGACCTGGCCGGGGTCAGCCTGCAGGGCGCGCGCCTGAACCGCGCCACGCTGAACGGCGCCAACCTCTCGCGGGCCAATCTCTACAACGCCGACCTCAGCGGCGCCTCGCTACGACGGGCGGTGTTGTCGGGCGCGGACCTGGCCGGGGCCACCTTCGACGGGGCCGACCTGACCGAGGTGCTGCGCGCCCCGCCGCCGATCATCTATGTCGACGACGCGCCGCTGCACGAGGTGCTGGAGGCGCACGAGCTGTTCGTGACCAGCGACGGCCGCGACGGCGCCCCGGCCAAGGTCCCGTCGACGGACTTCCGGCCGATGCGCCGGCTGCGCGGACGACGCCTGGCCGGCCTGTCGGCGCCGGGCGCGGTCTTCTTCGGCATGGACCTGGAGAACGTCCAGCTGCAGGGCGCCAACCTGGCCGACGCCGATCTGCGCGGGGTCAATCTGCGCGGGGCCGACCTGCGCGGCGCGCGCCTGGTGGGCGCCCAGCTGTCGCGGGCCGACCTGTCGGGCGCCAAGCTGGGGCCGCTGGACATCGCCCAGGGCCGCGTCCTGCGCGCCGACCTCAGCCGCGCCGTGCTGCGCGGCGCCGACCTGACCGGGGCGTCGGCTCGCCGCGTGCGCCTGATCGAGGCCGACCTGACGCGGTGCAAGCTGGAGGGGTGCGACCTGACCAGCGCGGAGCTGCCGGAGGGGTTTGGGGGGTAGGGGGCCTCAGGGCCGCGAGGCTGACCGACAATTCCGGTCTGATCGCTCAATGTCACCGTCATTCCCGCCCTTGTGGCGGGAACCCCTCTATCCGCCGCAAGGGCAGCGGGGTGGCGCGCCGGCGCGCCAAGGCCTCTCACCGTCAGCTGAACCAGGGGTTCCCGCCACAAGGGCGGGAATGACGAGCGTATAAGGATGCCGATAGATCATTCCACCCTCCGGCGCTATCCCTTCCCTCCAGGCTCCACTCCGCCGAAACACGGAAGGTTCGCATGGATCGTATCGAGGCGATGCGGGTGTTCGTGGCGGCCCTGGACGAGGGCAGCCTGGCGGGGGCCGGGCGGCGGCTGGGGCGGTCGCCGGCGGCGGTCAGCCGGGCCATCGCCTTCCTGGAGAACCATGTCGGGGCCGAGCTCTTGCACCGCACGACGCGGTCGTTGCGGCTCAGCGAGGCCGGCGAGCGCTACGCCGCCGCCTGCCGCCGGGTGCTGGTCGACCTGGAGGAGGCCGACCTGATCGCCCTGGGCGAGCGCTCGGCCCCGCGCGGCACCCTGACCCTCACCGCCCCGCCGATCAGCGGCGAGGAGATCCTGCACCCGATCATCGACGCCTTCCTGGACGCCTATCCGGCCGTGGCCGTGAACCTGCTGCTGCTGGATCGCCACGCCAACCTGGTGGAGGAGGGGATCGACGTCGCCCTGCGGGTGGGCCAGCTGCCGGATTCCGCCATGGTGGCCGTGCGGGTGGGCGGCGACGTCAAGCGGGTGATCGTCGCCGCGCCGCGCTACCTGGACCGGCATCCCCGCATCGTCGAACCGGGCGACCTGACCCAGCACCAGATCGTCACCACCACCCATTTCGGCCACGACACCTGGGTCTTCCCGCCGGCGCCCGGCGGGGCGATCGCGCGGTCGGTGCACTTCAAGCCCCGGCTGGTGGTCAACAGCGTGCGGGCCGCCCTGGCCTCGGCGGTCGATGGCCAGGGCGTGACGCGGCTCTACACCTACCATGTGGCCGAGCGGGTGCGGGACGGGTCCTTGCGCATCCTGCTGCGCGACGCCGAACCGCCGCCCTTGCCGGTGCACCTGCTGACGCCCCAGGGCCGCACCGCCGTGCCCAAGGTCCGCGCCTTCCTCGACTTCGCCGCGCCGAGGCTGCGCGCGGCCTTCGCGCGGCTGTCGGCCGAGGCGGGGGCGTTGGAGACGGGGTAGCTATTCAAACGTTTTGCGGAAGAGTGTCCGCCTCATGGCGTCAATTCCGCCGATCCGTGATCGAGACCACCTTGACGACATCGCCGGACGCGATCTCCGCGCCGGCACAGTCATCGAGGCAAGATCATGAGCAACGAACGCAAGGTCGCCATCGTCACGGGCGCGTCGCAAGGCATCGGCGCGGCGCTGGTGAAGGCCTATCGTGACCGCGACTATCGGGTGGTGGCAACGTCCCGCTCGATCCAGCAGGGGAACGACCCCGACGTCCTGGCCGTGGCCGGCGACATCGGCGATCCCGCCACGGCTAAGCGCGTGGTGGCCGAGGCGATCGCCCGCTTCGGACGGGTCGACACCCTGGTCAACAACGCCGGGATCTTCACCGCCAAGCCGTTCACCGCCTTCACCCAGGAGGACTTCGACGCCAACCTCTCGACCAACGTGGTCGGCTTCTTCCACGTCACCCAGCGCGCCGTCGCCCAGATGCTGAAGCAGGGCTCGGGCCACGTCGTCAGCATCACCACCAGCCTGACCGACAACGCCAATTCGCAGGTGCCCTCGGTGCTGGCCAGCCTGACCAAGGGCGGCCTCAATGCGGCGACCAAGTCCCTGGCCATCGAGCTGGCCGACAAGGGCGTACGGGTCAACGCCGTCTCGCCCGGGGTGATCAAGACCCCGATGCACGCGCCCGAGACCCACGCCTTCCTGGCCGGCCTGCACCCCGTCGGCCGCCTGGGCGACATCCGCGACGTGGTCGAGGCCGTGCTCTATCTTGAGACCGCAGGCTTCGTGACGGGCGAGATCCTGCACGTCGACGGCGGCCAGAGCGCCGGTCACTAGGTCCAGGATCGAGGAGAGGTCGTCATGCCCATCGTCACCATCCAGGTCACCCGCGAAGGCTCCGGCCCCGGCCGCGACGCCGTCACCGCCGAGGAGAAGGCCCGCCTGATCGCCGGCGTCAGCCAGCTGCTGCTGGACGTGCTGGGAAAGCCCCTGGACTCGACCTTCGTCGTCATCGACGAGGTCCCGCTGGAGAACTGGGGCTGGGGCGGCCTGCCCGCCCTGGAGTTCCGGCGACGACGGGCCGCCGGCCAGGCCTGATCCCCGCCGCACCTGAAGGGCCGCCCGTCGCGGCGGCCCGCCCCTTCACGAACAGGACGTCCGCCATGAGCTTGGAAACCGCCAACCGCCTGCTCGACCTCCTCGGCGTCGAGCTGCCGATCATCCAGGCGCCGATGGCCAACTTCACCACGCCGGAGATGGTGGTGGCGGTGGCCAACGCCGGCGGCCTGGGCTCGCTACCCAGCGCCGTCTATTCGGAAGGCCAGCTGCGTGAGGCGCTGGACACCGTGCGGGCCGGCACGACGGCGCCGATCAACGTCAACTTCTTCACCCACACGCCGCCCGCCGAGGACCCTGCCCGCCAGGCCGCCTGGCGCGAACGGCTGAAGCCCTACTATGTCGAAGAGGGCCTCGATCCCGACATGCCCCTGCCGGCTGGGGGGCGCGCGCCGTTCGACGACGCCTTCTGCAAGGTGGTCGAGGACCACCGCCCCGAGGTGGTCAGCTTCCATTTCGGCCTGCCCGCGCCCGACCTGCTGGACCGGGTCAGGCGCACCGGAGCCAAGGTGCTGTCTTCCGCCACCACCGTGGCCGAGGCCCTGTGGCTGGAGGCGCGCGGCGTGGATGCGGTCATCGCCATGGGCTACGAGGCCGGCGGTCATCGCGGCAACTTCCTGAGCGACGATATGGCGACCCAGGTCGGGACCTTTGCCCTGGTCCCGCGGATCGCCGACGCCGTCTCGGTCCCGGTGATCGCGGCGGGCGGGATCGCCGACCGGCGCGGCGTGCTGGCCGCCTTCGCCCTGGGCGCCCAGGCGGCCCAGGTCGGCACCGCCTATCTGCTGACGCCCGAGGCCGGGACCTCGCGGGTCCATCGCGACCTGCTGGCCACGGCCGACGACACGGCCGTCACCAACCTGTTCACCGGCCGTCCGGCGCGGGGCATCGTCAATCGCCTGATGACCGAGCTGGGCCCGCTGTCGGACCTGGCCCCGGCCTTCCCGACGGCCGGGGCGGCGGTGGGGCCGCTGCGCAAGGCGGCCGAGGCGGCGGGGCGTGGCGACTTCACCCCGCTTTGGGCCGGGGAGGCCTTCCGCCTGGCCCGGCCGATGTCGTCGGCCGACCTGACCCGGGCGCTGGCGGGCCTCGCCTGAGGATCAGTGCGTCTGGCGCGAGGCCACGATGGCGTCGGCCACGTGGCGCATGATCAGGTGGATCGAGTTCAGCTCCTCGACCGTCGGCCCCCGGGGCATGTGGTGGTAGATGGCGAAGGTGCCGATCACCCCGCCCGACGGGCCGTCGATCGGCGTCGACCAGCAGGCCTGCAGGTCGTGGGCCAGGGCCAGGTCGCGGAACTCGGCCCACAGCGGGTTGGTGGCGATGTCGGTCACATAGACCGCGTGCCCCATATAGGCGGCCGTGCCGCACGAGCCCCGGCCCGGGCCGATCTCCTGGCCTTCGATGGCGTCTCGGAAGGTCTTGGGCATGCTGGGCGCCGCGCCGTGCAACAGGCGTCGGCCCTCGTCGTCGAGCAGCAGCACCGAGGTCAGCAGGTCGTCGCCGGTCGCCTCGACGGCCAGCAGGTGGCGGTCCAGGATCGCCTCGAGACTGTCGCCGGCCGCGCGCTCGGCCTGGGCCTCGCGGTCGCGCTGGGCCAGCGCCATGTTGAGCAGGTGGGAAAACGGCATGAGCGGCTCCTGCATCCGCGAACACGGGGGCGGTCTCACGCCCAACACGTAACCACGATCGGAGCCGCTTCGTTGCAGGCCGGAGCGGCTCCGCCGTCGGACCTACATCCGCTTCTTCAGCGGCACGAGGTCCGGATAGACCGGCTCGCGGCCCTGGGCCTTGGCCTGGAAGGCCTCCAGCATGTGCGGCGGCGAGAACATGCCCGTCTGCCAGGTGGCGATGTAGTCCAGCCCGTCCCGGATGCTGTGGTCGCGGGCGTAGTTGATCATCACCTTGCTGCCGGCCACGGCCAGGGGCGACTTGGACGCGATCTCGCGGGCCGTCTCCAGGGCGTGGGCGACCACCTCCTCGTGGGTGGCGAACACCTCGTTGACCAGGCCGATCTCGCGGGCCCGGGCGGCGGGGAGGCGGCGGCCGGTGTAGGCCAGCTCGCGCACCCAGCCCTCGGGGATCAGCTTGCACAGGCGCGGGAAGGTGCCGACGTCGGCGGTCATGCCGATGTTGATCTCGTGGATCGTGAAGAAGGCGTCGGCGCTGGCGTAGCGGATGTCGCAGGCGCTGGTGAAGTCCACCGCCCCGCCGATGCAGCCGCCCTGGATGGCGGCGATCACCGGCATGCGCGCCTCGTCCAGGCAGCTGAAGGTGTCCTGCAGGTGGTGCACGTGGCGGCGGAAGCTCTCGGCGGCCACGAAGCGGTCGGCCGGCTCGCCGCCGGTCACGCCCTCGCCGTCGGTGAACACCGACAGGTCCATGCCGGCGCAGAAGTGCTTGCCGGTCGAGGAGATGACGATGCAGCGGGCGCGGGCGTTGTGGTCGATGTCGCGAACGATTTCGGGCAGCTCGTTCCAGAACGCCCGGGTCATGGTGTTGAGCGCTTCGGGGCGCTTGAGGCGGATATGGGCGACGCCTGTCTCGATCTCGACATCGAAGCAGCTATAGTCTGGCTTGTTACCCACGTGCGTCTCTCCCTGTCGTCGGCTCTCTATCTCGTCGGACAATCTGCAACACGCGCGCGGGGGACGCCAACCAGCCCCTACGGAAGCCTGTGAAGGAAAGAACAGCCATGGCCAAACATCCGCTCGCCCCCAAGATCGGCATGACCCTGTCGGTCGCCGCCGTCCTCGGCTCGATGGTCGTCGCGCCGCTGCCGGCCGCGGCCCAGTCCAAGGGCATCGGCGGCCTGTTCGCCTGCGAAGGCTCGGGCAAGAAGCAGGAGGGCGGCGCCCTGATCGGCGCGGCGGCCGGCGCCCTGCTGGGCCGCGCGGTGGCCAAGAACGAGAAGACGATCGGCACGGTGGTCGGCGCCGCCGCCGGCGCGGCGGCGGGGGCCTATATCGGCTGCCGCATGCAGTCGACCGACCAGGCCCTGGCCCAGCAGGCCACCAAGCGCGCCCTGGAAAGCGGCCGCTCGGAGAGCTGGAGCAATTCGCGCACCGGCGCCTCGGGCCGCATCGACGTGGTGTCCTCGTCCTACGGTCCGCCGATCGACGGCCAGAACCTGCGCTTCGAGCGCGGCGTGCTGCAGCTGCGCAGCTACGACGCCGTCGCCGGCGGCGACTACAGCGCGCGCGGCGCGGCCAACCTGCGCTCCAGCCCCTCCACCACCGGCAAGGTGGTCGGCAAGCTGGCGGCGGGCGACCGGGTCGAGGTGCTGGGCGGCGCGCCGAACAGCAACTGGCTTCTGGTGGGCCGCAACGGCTACGGCGTCGGCTACGTCTCGGCCTCGCTGCTGGACCAGGGCGGCTACGCCCAGGCCCCCAGCTGCCGGATCATCGACGCCTCGATCAGCACCAAGGGCGACCGCCCGACCAGCGAACGCTACAGCGCCTGCCGGGACGGCAAGGGCGAGTGGCAGCTGACGACGGTCTGATGACGGGCTGAGCCTTCCTAACGGTTGTCATCCCGGACAGCCCCTGCGGGGCTTCCGGGATGACAACGATTTTGGTGGTTTCCGGTCACAGATCCACCACCTCGCACTTCAGCCGAGCCCGGATCTCGTCGGCCACGATGGCCCGGTGGCAGCACCGGGCCTCGTGCTCGTAGCAGAGCAGGGCGATCCGCTTCTCGCCGGCCAGGGCGGTGGCCTGGCCCAGGGCCAGCTGGGCTTCGGGCTCGGCCAGGTGGGCGTGGAAGATCGCCCGCATCTCGTCGGTGCGCCCCGCCCGCGCCGCCTCGCGTCCGGCCTTGGGCGTGCCCAGCGGCCGCAGGTGGACGTAATCGATCCCCTCGGCCTTCAGGCTGTTCCCCAGCAGGGTCTTGGAGAAGCCCGGCCGGCGCGAGGCGGCGACGGCGCGGACGTCGACGATCGTGTCGACCCCCGCGGCCTTCAGCCGGCCGATCATGCCGTCCAGGGTGTCCTGCTCGTATCCGATGGTGGCCACGGTCTTCGTGGGCGGTTTCATGGGTCCCTCCATGGACGAGGTAACGTCGCGCGCCTACCTTAGGGGCCAGTCGCCGCAACAGGAGCTCTTCTCGCCATGGATGCGGCCGTCTTCCGAGAACCCCGCCGACGCTTCATCCCCATCGCCAGCCGCGCCGGGGCCGGCGAGATGGCGGTGCTGGAGTTCGGGCCCGGCGACCGGCCCGTCGACGTGATCTTCGTCCATGCCAACGGCTTCAACGGCCAGACCTACCGCGCCCTGCTGGCCCCGCTGTCGGCCGGCCTGCGGGTCCTGGCGGTGGACCAGCGCGGCCACGGCGCCAGCCGCCTGGCGGCCAATCCCGATCACCGCCGGAACTGGCTGGACCTGCGCGACGACCTGCTGGCCCTGTTGACCGCCCTGGACCAGCCGCAGCCCGTGGTGCTGGCCGGTCATTCGATGGGCGGCACGGTCAGCCTGCTGGCCGCGGCCGCCGCGCCCGAGAAGGTGCGCGGCCTGGTGCTGCTGGACCCGGTGATCATGCCCCGGATCATGGCCTTCTACGCCCACATGCCGTGGACTTCCGGGGCGCTGTGGAAGCACCTGCCGCTGGTCCAGGGGGCGTTGCACCGCCGCGCCGTGTTCGACAACCGCGAGTCCGCCTTCGCCGCCTATCGCGGGCGCGGGGCGTTCAAGACCTGGCCCGAGACCATGCTGGCCGACTATGTGGGCGGCGGCTTCAAGGACCGCGACGACGGCAAGGTCGAGCTGGCCTGCGCCCCGGCCTGGGAGGCCTCCAACTACAGCGCCCAGGCCCACGATCCCTGGCGGGCCATGGGCCGCATCCGCTGTCCGGCGCGCCTGCTCAAGGCCGAGAAGGGCTCGACCAGCCACGTCGGCGACGGCGCGGGCGTAACGCGCCGGCACCCGTCGATCCGTGTGGAGACGATCCCCGGGACCAGCCATTTCCTGCCGATGGAACGGCCCGACCTGGTGCGCGAGGCGATCTTCGAGATGGCGGCGGGTTGAGAAACCCTCTCCCAGAGGGAGAGGGCGGGGCCCGCGCCGAGGGCGTGGGAGGGTGAGGGGTTACACCCTCGCCGATTTCGCACGAAACGCCCTGCCGGCACGCCGTCGACCGTCTTACCCCCTCACCCTCCCATGCTGCGCATGGGCCCCTCCCTCTCCCCGTGGGAGAGGGTTCCTAGAGCCCCAACCCCGCCACCGCCGACTTCGCCAGTTCGGCCCGGGCCGCGTCGCTGACCGGCACTACCTTGCGGGCGTCGAGGTCGAAGGTGATGGCCACGGCTTCCGAGGTTCCCCAGGCCTTGCCGGTGGTGGGGTCCAGCATCCAGTGGACCACGCGCATGGCCTGGCCTTCCGTCCCCGCCAGGCCCGAGCGCAGCTCGACCCGGTCGCCGGCCCGCGGCCAGGCCAGCTGGACCAGGCGGTACTCCAGCACCGCCCCGCCCATCCGCGTCGGCTTGGGGTCGGCATGGGCGACGACGATGTCGCGGAACGGGGTGATGAAGGCGCCGATGCCGTCGGAGACCCGGCCGATGAACTGCTCGGCGCGCATTCGTCCGAACACGTCGCAATCGGTCGGCGACAGGGCGCCCAGGCCGATCCGTTTGAGGCCCAGGGCCTCGGCCCGCTCCAGGCCGGCGGTGGTTTCGAACGGCGACAGGTCCAGGCTCCGGGCCTGGGCCTGCGGCGGGACCTCGACCTTCAGGGCCGCCGCCCGCTCGTGCACGACGCGCGGCCAGGGGAAGGCCTCGCCCTCGCGCGGGGTGACGTGGGCGATGGTGGTCTGGAAGGTGGCCGCCAGCTGGCCGGTGGCGGTGTGGACCAGGAGCTGCAGCACCTTGGCCTCGGTCTCGGAGACCTCGATCACCCCGCCCAGCATGTGCAGGGTGGCCCCGGCGTGGGCCTCGCGCAGGAAGCGGATGTGCTGCTCGCGGACCACCACGGTGGCGTTGGCGTAGGGCGAGAAGGCGTGCGGCAGGCCCAGCTCCGCCGCCAGCCCCGCCAGGCCCTCCATGGCCCGCACGACGTAGAAGCGCACGTTCATGTGCCCCATCTCGTCGCAGTCCCAGGTGTTGACGCCCCCGCGCCAGATCTCGACGCCGGGGAGGGTGTCTGCGGGCGTCATGAGGAAGGTCCGGGATGGGTGAACGGTTGTTCGAACCCTAGCGGCGTTTGCGCGCTGTCCGCAATCGCCCCGGCGGCGGTCAGGACTTCTTGCCGGCGGACGTCTGGGTCGTCGGCGCCTGGGGCGGGGGTTTCTCGTCGAGGCTGAGCTCGCTGATATAGCCCATGATCCCCAGGTTGGGCTTGGCGCTGGTGGTGATGCGCACATAGCGGGCGGTGGTCCGGGGCAGGTCGAAATACTGCCAACCATCGTTCGCCGTGACGTACAGGTTCAGCACCTGCACCTTGGCCACCGGCCGGAACGGCCCGGTCAGGGCGTCGCCGGCGGCGATCTCGATCGTCGCGGGGTTCTCGTCGGCCTCCAGGACCAGGATGCCGAAGCGGTCGAAGGTGGCGGGCCGGTCGTCCTGGAAGCCGAAGACGGCCGAAGCGTCGAGGAAGGTCACGACCGTGCCGTGGGCCAGCACGCCGTCATTGGCCGACGCCCACGACTTTTCCGGCGCGGCCACCAGGCGGCCGCCGTACTCCGGCGACAGCAGGTTGCGCCCCGGCGGGCCGGTCAGGGGCGGTCCGCTGGGCGGCGCGGCGACGGCCGGAGCGGGCGCGGCCGAGGACGACAGGGTGGCGACCGGCGTGTCGGTCGCTGGCGCGGTCGCCGACGGGGGCGCCGCCGCGTTCGACTTGTCCGATCCGCCGCCGATCACGCCGGCCTGGTGCAGGCCGACCACCAGCCCCGTCACCGCCGTGAGCAGGCCGGCGACAGCGCTCAGCAGGACGGGCGTGCTGTGCCACCACGAGGCCTTGGCCGGTTCACGATCGCTCATCTCGCTCTCCCAAAGGGCGGTGAGGCGGGGTTCCAATCGTAAAAAGTGTACAGACTTTGGCGGAGGCGCCTAGGGCCTGCCCGTTTCGGTCGTCGCGCCTAGGCTTCCTTGCAGTCGGCGCACAGCCCGTGCGCCTCGATCGTCACGCCGGTCAGGGCGTAGCCGGCCGCGGCGCCGGCGGCGATGATCTCGGCGCTGGCCTTGGGCTCGATCTCGCGGGTGGCGCCGCAGCAGTCGCAGATCAGGAAGGCGGCGGCGTGGCCGTCGGCCTCCTTGCGGCAGGCGACATAGGCGTTGAGGCTCTCGATCCGGTGGGCGAAGCCCTGCTTCTCCAGGAAGTCGAGCGCGCGATAGACGGTGGGCGGCTTGGCGGGCGGGCCGTCGACGGCGAAGCTGGCGATCAGGTCGTAGGCCTTCACCGGCTGGCCGGCCTGCAGCAGCAGCTCCAGCACCCGGCGGCGCGGGGCGGTCAGGCGCTGGTCGGACGCCTCGCAGCGCGTCTCGGCGGCGGCCAGTTCGGCGGCGAGCGCCGAGCCGGAAACGCCATGGTGGTGATGATCGTGGTCGCAAGCGGCGTGATGGGCCATGACCCAGAGGTAGAGGGCGCGACCACGCCGCGCAAGCCGCGCCGCCTTCGCGGGGCTCCTCAGTGCCCCCGCAGGTAGGGCCGGGCCTGCACCACATAGAGCTTGTCGCCGATCGTCAGCCACTCGATGTCCTGGGCCGCGCCGCCCAGCCAGGCGTCGATGGCCAGCCCCGCCTTGGCCAGGCGCAGGGCCAGGGCGTCGGTCAGCACGAACCGGCCTTCCTCGATCCTAACCTCCCGGACCCCGCCCTTCTCGTCGAACGACAGCATGGTGTCGTCGGTCGAGCGGGTCAGCACCTGCAGCGAGCCCTGGGTCTCGCCGTGATAGATCAGCTGCTCGGCCACGCGTTTGCCCTCGACCACCCGCATGCCCAGGCCCCGCTTGGCGTTGATGAACACCGCGTCCGGCTCGGCGGGATCGAAGGGGTTCTCGGTGATCATCACGCCCGAGGCCTCGGCGTTCATGCCCTGCTGGACCAGGACGGCGGCGTGGACGGCGCGGTGGTCGATGCGGGCGGCCTCGCGGGCCTCGTAGGCCGCGTCGTTCCAGACCGAGCCCCAGACCGTGCGGATCGCGTCGGCCAGCTGGGCGTCGGTGACCACGTTGGGCACGCTGGTGTAGAGGCCCGCCCCGTTGAAGCCGGGCAGGTCCTCGGCGTTGGTCGAGCTGCGGGCGAAGACGCCGCCTTCGCCGATCACCGCGCGCCGGCGGGCGGCGACGGCCTTCATCAGGGCGGGGTCGATGGTCCCGGCGGCGAAGGCGGCGCGCAGGCGGGCCAGGGCGGCGTGGCGGGCGGCGCGGTCGGTCTTCAGGGCCGGATCGGCCAGCAGGGCGTCGATCGCCTTGTCCAGGCCGTTGGCCCGCACGAAGCGGTCATAGGCCGAGAACGGGATGGCGAAGCCGGGCGGCACGGCGAAGTCGGTCGCGCCGGCCTTGGCCCGCCGGTAGGTCACCTCGCCGAGATTGGCCGACTTGGCGCCCACGCGCACGCTGTCGCCGCGACGCTGCTCGGCCAGGCTGGGCAGGCCGGCATAGGCCAGGTCGGCCTTGGGTACCTTGACCGCCCCCTTGGCCTTGCGGGCCGCGGCCTTGGCCTCGGCCGCGGTGGCCCGGCGCAGGGTGACCGTGTCGTCCCTGGCGGTCATCACCACCACCTGGCCGTCCAGGGCGGCGTAGGCCGTCCGGGCGTCGCGGCGATAGGCGTTGGGGACGCCCCAGCTCTTGGCCAACAGGTTGACGTGGCTGAGCGGGGTGGAGAAGGCGGTGGTGATCACCCCGGCCACCGGCTCCAGCTGGACCGGCGGGACGTCCAGCATGACGATGTCGTCCGGCCGCAGGTCGGTCTGGGGCGTGATCTCGCCGACGATCCGCAGGCGCCCGACCGCCTTGCCGGGATTGAGCACCAGCACCTCGCGTGAGCCGTAGGCGGCCGCGCCGTCGATGATCGCGATCCCGCCGACGCCGGAGGCCAGTTCGTACTGCTGGTGGGAGTTCGGCTTGAGGGCCAGGGGCGCGAAGAAGTGGGCCTTCAGGGCGGTCATGGCCTCGCCCAGCACGGCCGCGTCCAGGGCGTCGCCCTCGAAGAACTCCACGCCGTAGCGCTGCAGGCCCGGATAGAACACCACCGAGCCGAAGATGAAGCGGCGGTTGGGCTGGCTGTAGTTGGCCGCGACCAGGGCCTCGGCCGAGCGGCTGGACAGATAGGTCTGCTGCACGAAGGTGACGTGGAAGTCGTAGCGCCGGGAATTGATGAAGTAGAGCCGGCCGGCCGGGTCGGCCTTGCGGTCGGCGCGGTCGATCACGAACATCAGCTGCGGGGTGTTGAAATAGCGCCCGGTCGTGGTGGTGCGGGCCAGGGCCTCGTACTGGGCGCGGTCGGCGATGTCGGCCGCCGAGCGGTCGTCGGCCAGGGCCGGGCGGGCGGTGAGCAGGGCCAGCAGGATCAGGGCTGCGGCCAGGAGGCCCGCGGGTCGTCGTGTCATGGGGGCTCCAACCTTCAGTGGAGCTTAGCTTGGCGGGCGCGGGAGTCGAGACGGGTTCCTACCGCGCCACGGCCGCCAGCACCGCCGCCTGGGCGTCGCACCGCGCCGCGTCCGCGGCGGGACCGGCCGCCCGGGCGGCGTCGAGTTCGGCGCGGACGGCGGCCAGGTCGGACTGGAAGCCGGGCGTGGCCTCCAGCGCCTGGACCAGGGCCAGGGCGTTGACCCGCCCCGCGTCCACCGACGAGGCGTTGTGCACCCCGCAGATCACGCGGCTTTGGCCGTAGGCCTCGGCGCGGTTGAGCAGGGCGTCGGCGCGGTCTGGCTGGGCCTTGGCCAGGATCAGGCCGACCGTCCAGCCCCAGGTGGCGTGGCCCGACGGATAGTCCGAGGTCAGACCGACGATCCAGCCGCTGCGGGCGCAGATCGCGCCGTGATCCACCTGGTAGGGGCGTTTGCGCTTGTAGAGCTTCTTCGGGGCCGAGATCGCCGGCCGCACGTCGTGGCTGACCCGGCGCAGCATGGCCGCCAGCTTCGGCGTGGTCCTGCGGCTGGGCGTGAAGCCCAGGGCGCAGCTGTAGCTGTCCAGGATCCGGGCCTCGCGTGCGTCCTGCTGGGCCAGCGACCAGCGCGGACTGTCCTTGAACTGGCGCGTGGCCAGGAAGACGGCGCGGTCCTGCTGGTCGACCGCCGAGCCGCGCGCGGGCGGCGGCGGCACGGCCTGGCGGGCGTCATAGGCGCCCTTGGCCAGGTAGGGCGAACCCGCGCAGCCCGCGACGACCAGACCCGCGATCCCGACCATCAACCAAGCGCGCATGAAAAAGGGTCCCCGAAGTCGCTCCGGGGACCCTGCATTTTCAGGCCGTCGTCGGCAAGCTTACTTGCCGAACAGCTTGTTCCAGCGCGGCTTTTCGCGGCCCTTCCAGTGTTCGCGATGGAAGGCGTCCGAGGCGATCAGCGGCACCACGGTGGTGGCTTCGGCGAACACCATCTGCTCGTAGGTGGTCGAGACCTTGCCCCACGAGGCGGCTTCCTTGAGCGTCGAGGACGAGCAGGCGCCGTCGCGCACGTCGGCCACGGTGATCTGGACCGCGTACTTGTGCATGTCGGCCTCGACGCCCAGGATTTCGGCGCAGACCACGGTGTCCTGGGCGAAGTTCTTGGGAACGCCGCCGCCGACCATGAACAGGCCGGTGGTGCCGGCGGCGATCTTGATGTCGGTCAGTTCACGGAAGTCGGCGACCGCGTCGATCATCAGATAGGGCTGCTTGGCCGCGATCTTTTCCTTCTGGTGCTTGACCAGGCCGAAGCCCGCCGAGCTGTCGACGAAGGCCGGGCAGAAGATCGGCACGCCTTCCTCGTAGGCGGTCTGGATCAGCGAGCCGGGCTTCTTGGCGTTGCCTTCCGACAGCCACTTGCCCATCTCCCAGATGAACTCGCGCGAGGAATAGGCGCGCGGCTCCAGGCGGTTGCAGATCTCCAGGATCGTGTGATCGCAGTTCTGGAGCTCTTCCTCGTCGATATAGGTGTCGTAGATGCGGTCGATGTAGTTGTCGCGCAGGACGTTGTCGTCGACCGGGCCGGCGGCCTGGTAGTGCTTGAAGCCCAGGGCCTCGAAGAAGTCCATGTCGACGATCGAGGCGCCGGTGGCGACCACGGCGTCGATCATGCCGTTCTTCACCATGTCGCGGTAGACGTGCATGCAGCCGCCGGCCGAGGTGGAGCCGGCCAGGATCAGCCACGGCGAGCAGTCCTTGTCGGCCAGGGCCATGTTGAAGATGTCGGCGGCGCGGGCGGTGTCGCGCGAGCTGAACGACATCTTGCGCATGGAGTCGATGATCGGACGGGCGTCGAACGCGGTGATGTCGATGTGCTCGACGACGTTCTGCAGCAGCTCGGCCTTGGTGTTGTTCGGAACGGGAGCGTTCATCGCTTCGGTTTCCCTGACTTTGGACGCCCGTCGTTGAAACAAGACCACCTGCCGGGACGGAGCGACCGACAGGGGAATGGGGAAATGCGGCTACGCCCGACGTTCACAACGTCGGGCGGCGCGCGCGGTTTAACTCAGAAACGATTTAGAGGCGAACCAAGACGACTTAGCGACGCTCTTACCTGCGGCGGCGCTTCTTGCCGGCCGCGCCCTTGGGACGCGAGAAGCGGACGATCTTGCGTTCCTCGGTCTCGGGCCGCGGGGTCGGGATCGAGCGCTTGGCCAGGCCGTACATCGAGGCCATCGGGGCGTCCTGCACCTCGGCGGTGTCGGTTTCCCCGAAGCCGTTGAAGCGGGTCGACATGGCCACGCCATAGGCGCCCAGCATGCCGATCTCGATGTAGTCGCCCTCGTCGACGCTTTCCGGCAGGTAGAACGGGCCGGGCATGTGATCGACGCTGTCGCAGGTGGGGCCGTAGAAGCGGAAGGGCTTGAGGCCCTCTTCCACCACTTCGCCGTTCTTGCGGTACAGCTTGACCGGGAAGGGCCACTTCATGTGCGCGGCGTCGAACAGCGAGCCGTAGCTGCCGTCGTTCAGATAGAGCGCGTCGCCCTTCTTCAGCTCGACCTTGACCAGCAGGGACGAGGCCTCGGCCACCAGGGCCCGGCCGGGTTCGCACCACAGCTCGGTGGTCTCGTGCACCATCATGTCGGCGAAGCCGCGGTCGATGGCCGCCAGGTACTCGGAGAGTTCCGGCGGGGCCATGCCCGGATAGATCGACGGGAAGCCGCCGCCCACGTCGACGACGTCGGCCAGCACGCCGGCGCGGACCAGCGCCCGCGAGGCCTGGGCCATCGCCGCCTGGTAGGCGGTGGGGCGCATGCACTGGCTGCCGACGTGGAAGCTGACGCCCATCAGGTCCTGGGTGGCGCGGCGGGCGGCCAGCAGCAGGGCCGGGGCGTTGTGGGCCTCGACGCCGAACTTGCCCGACAGTGAATAGGCCGCGCCTTCGGCCTGCACGCCCATGCGGACGATCAGGTTCAGGTCCTTGGCCTGGCCGGTGGCGTCCAGGATCTTGGCCAGTTCCTCATGGGTGTCGAACGAGAACGTCCGCACGCCGTGATCGAAATAGGCGGCCGAGATCGCCACGCGGCTTTTCACCGGGTGCATGAAGGCCATGCGCGAACCGGGGGCGTGCTGGGCGACCAGCTCGACCTCGTTCAGCGAGGCGACGTCGAAGGACCGGACGCCGGCGTCCGCGAGCTCGCGGATCACCCACGGCGAAGGGTTGGCCTTCACCGCGTAAAAGACGTCGCCTTTGAATTCAGCCTGGAACCAGCGCGCCGCTACGGAAACCGCGTCGGGCCGCACGAGTGCGACGGGACGTTCCGGTGACCGCTCACGGACCAGGTCCAGGGGAGTATGGTACGTGTGCAATTCACGTAGACCCCTGCAGAAGTTAAACCCAGGCCGGCGTTAGCAGCGCTTATGAGGACTTCGGGTCCGCCGGAGCGAGCGAAATAGGGGCAATGGGCGGGGATGTAAAGACCCTAATGACCCCCTGGTTTCATGGGAGCCGTTCGTAGGGCCAACCCTTGTTCCGGCCACGGTTTATTCGCGGGCCGGGTTCCAAAAACGATCGAACCCCGAAGCGTCTCGGCGTGAGGCGCTTCGGGGTCCGGACCAGGGGCCCGCGGGGGCTCCTATTTGGCCTGGGCGGAGCCCTCGGCGGCGTCCTCGATCAGCTTGGCGACGACCGCCGGGTTGGAGACGTAGATCGCGTGGCTGCCGGCCGTCTCGGCGACGGTGGCGCCGGCCCGCTTGGCCATGGCGCGCTGGGCCGGGGGCGGGATCATCCGGTCGTCGGCCGCCACCAGGTACCAGCTCTTCTTGGCCTTCCAGGCCGGGGCCGTGTTCTTGCCGCCCAAGGCCTCGACGCCCCACGGCACCTGGGAGTCGGCCATGAAGGCGGCCTGTTCGGCGGGCACGTCGGCGGCGAACGAGGCGGCGAACTTGGCGCGGTCCAGCGACAGGTAGCCGTCCTTCGGGGGTAGGATCGGCGGGACGGGCGCGCCGGGAGGCGGGTTGGCGATCAGCGACGACACCGACTCTCCGGCGTCCGGCGCGAAGGCGGCGACATAGACCAGGCCCGCGACGTTGGGGTCCGTGCCGGCTTCCGAGATCACCGCGCCGCCGTAGGAGTGGCCGACCAGGATCACCGGGCCGCCGGCGGCGGCGATCGCGCTCCTGGTGATCGCCACGTCAGTGGCCAGCGAAGTGGTGGGGTTCTGGACGATGCGGACGTTGTAACCGTCCTTGGTCAGGATCTTGTAGACGCCCTCCCAGCCCGAGCCGTCGGCAAAGGCGCCGTGCACCAGGACGATGTTCTTCACGGCCTTAGCCGAGGCGGGGGCGGCCGAGGCCGGGGCGGCGTGGACGGCGAAGCCGGCGGCCAGGGTCAGGGCGGCGGCGGAAGCGAGCAGGTTGCGGAACTTGGTCATGTCGTTCTCCCTTCGTGTGTTTCTGCGATAATCATTATCGCGATAACGATATGGCTACGCCGGCCGAAACGACCTGTCCAGTAGTTTCTTATCGCGATATGCTTTTTTGTGATAAATTCTGGACGAACGCGGCGCCGAGCCCTTAGGAAGACTCCCCATGACCCAGCCCACCCTTGTCCCGCTGGACGGCCAGCTCTGCTTTTCGCTGTACGGCGCGTCGATCGCGATCAACCGCGCCTACAAGCCCCTGCTCGACGAACTGGGCGTCACCTATCCGCAGTATCTGGTGCTGAGCGTCCTTTGGGAAGGCGACGGCCAGACCATCGGCGCCATCGCCGAGCGGCTGTCGCTGGAGCCGTCGACGATCACCCCCCTGGTCAAGCGCCTGGAGCAGGCCGGCTTCGTCGAGCGCCAGCGCAATCCGAAGGACGAGCGGCAGGTGCAGGTGACGCTGACGGCCAAGGGGCGGGACCTGCGCGCCGAGACCGGATGCCTGACCGACACCCTGCTGCGGCGCTCGGGCCTGACGGTCGAGGCGATCATCGCGCTGAACGCGCAAGTTCAAGCCCTGCGCGACGCCCTCGCCCAGGGGAATTGATCCACCGGCCGTCACAAATCCGTTGCGTCCGTGCCCCAAACCGACCAACGCATTCCCCAGCGCTCGAAACCACGTTAAGGATTCGCCCCGACCATGACGTCGGACCCTGTTCTCTCGATCCGCGCCGCCTCCAAGACCTTCGGGTCGCGCCGGGCGCTGGACGCCGTTTCGCTCGACGTGGGTCGCGGCGAGATGATCGCGCTCATCGGTCCCTCCGGCTCGGGCAAGTCCACCCTGCTGCGCTCGATCGACGGCCTGCAGACCGTCGACGCGGGGGCCAAGGGGGAAGAGGGAGGAACGATCACGGCCTTCGGCGGCCCCGTCCAGGCCCGGGGCAAGGTCAGCGACCAGGTCCGCAAGGCGCGGGTGCGCATCGGCTTCATCGCCCAGCAGTTCAACCTGGTCGGCCGCCTGAGCCTGTTCACCAACGTGGCCCTGGGCTCGCTGGGCCGGATCGGCACGGTGCGCGGCCTGTTCGGCGCCTGGCCGTCCGAGATCCGCACGGCGGCCATGGCCGCCCTGCACCGGGTGGGCGTGGCCGACTACGCCGCCCAGCGCGCCAACACGCTTTCGGGCGGCCAGCAGCAGCGCGGCGCCATCGCCCGCGCCCTGGTCCAGAAGGCCAAGATCATCCTCGCCGACGAGCCGGTCGCCTCGCTCGACCCCGTCTCGGCGCGCAAGGTCATGGAGATCCTCCGTGATCTGAACAAGACCGACGGCCTGACCGTCGTCGTCACCCTGCACCAGGTCGACTACGCCCTGCGCTATTGCGACCGGGTGGTGGCGCTGAAGGCCGGCAAGAAGGTCTATGACGGCCCGACCAAGGGCCTGGACCGCGACAAACTCATCGACATCTACGGCCCGGAATTCGAGGACGTGTTCTGGGAAGGAGCCCCGCAATGATCCGCCGCCACTTCACCGTCGGTCTCGGCCTCGCCGCCGCCCTGGCCCTGGCCGGGTGCTCCGAGAAGAAGGCCGCCGCCCCGGCCCCCAAGGACACGATCGTGTTCTCGATCCTGTCGACCGAGTCGGCCCAGAACATGGAGAGCTACTGGAAGCCCATCCTGGCCGACATGGAGAAGTCGACCGGCATGAAGGTGAAGCCGTTCTTCTCGTCCAACTACTCGTCGCTGATCGTGGCCATGGGCGCCAAGCAGACCGACGTGGGCTGGTTCTCGAACGCCTCGGGCCTGGAGGCCGTACGCCGTTCGGGCGGCGAGGTCTTCGCCCGCACCTTCGACCCGTCGGGCACCGACGGCTACAAGTCGGTGATCATCGTGCCGGCCGACAGCAAGATCAATTCGGTCCAGGACCTGCTGAAGTGCGACAAGTCGCTGGACTTCGGCATCGGCGACAAGAAGTCGACCTCCGGCACCCTGGCCCCGATGACCTACGTCTTCATCCCGGCCAACAAGAAGCCCGAGGACTGCTTCAAGACCGTGCTCAGCGCCAGCCATGACGCCAACCTGTTCGCGGTGGCCAACCACAAGCTGGACGCGGCCACCAACAACACCACGGCCCTGCGCCTGAACGAGTACGCCAAGGGCGGCGCCCAGTCCAAGAAGGTCAAGGTGATCTGGGAATCGCCGACCCTGCCGGAAGACCCGATCGTCTGGCGCAAGGACCTGGACCCGGTCGTGAAGGAGAAGGTCCGCCAGTTCTTCCTGACCTACGGCCAGGGCGACACCCCCGTCGCCGCCCAGCAGCGCAAGAACCTTGAGCGCCTGTCGATGGGCGGCTTCAAGGCCGCCGACGACACCCACCTGCTGGTGGTGCGCGAGATGGAGGCCCTGGAGAACGTGGGCCTGGCCCGCGACGCCGGCGACCAGGCCAAGCTGGCCGCGGCCGAGAAGGCCCTGGCCGACATCAAGGCCCAGCGCGTGGTCGCCGAGGGCAAGGCCGGCGTCGCCGCGCCGGCCAACTGATCGCGAACGCCCAAACAGCCATGAGCGACGTCGTCCCGCCCCCGCCCAGCAAGCCGCTCTCGGCGCGCGCCTTCGACCTGCTGCTGTGGGGCGGGGTGGTCGCCCTGCTGGTGATCAGCTTCAAGCCGGCCGAGATCGACAAGTTCCCGCAGCTGTTCACCGACGCCAGCAAGATGCAGGGCTTCGCCAGCGGCTTCTTCTCGCCGTTCACCGATCCCAAGGCGTTCATGGCGGCCGACTGGGACCTGTACATCGGCAAGATGTGGCAGACGATCCAGATGGCCCTGTGGGGCACGGCCCTGGCCATCGTCGTGGCCATCCCGCTGGGCCTGCTGGGCGCGCGCAACATCAGCCCGTGGTGGATCCAGCAGCCGGTCCGCCGCCTGCTGGACCTGATCCGCTCGATCCCCGACCTGGTGGTGGCCCTGATCTTCATCACCGCCGTGGGCCTGGGCCCGTTCGCGGGGGTGATGGCCCTGATGTTCAACACCGGCGGCGTGCTGGCCAAGCTGTTCGCCGAGGCCGTCGAGTCGATCGACAAGGGCCCGGTCGAGGGCGTGCGGGCCACCGGCGCGATCAAGCTGGCCGAGGTGGTCTGGGGGGTGATCCCGCAGGTCGCGCCGCTATGGACCAGCTACGCGCTGTACCGCTTCGAGTCGTCCAGCCGCTCGGCCACCGTCCTGGGTCTGATCGGCGCCGGCGGCGTCGGCCAGGTGCTGCTCGATTCCATCAACGGCTTCCAATACGACCAGACCGGCTGCATCGTCCTGGTCATCGTGGTGGCGGTTTCGCTGATCGACCTGCTGTCGCAGATCATCCGCACACGTCTGCTTTAAGGACGATTCATGTGGCCTTCGGGCCACAATTAACACCTTGAAAAGGCTTGTCATCGGTCTGTCATCAAAGGGTGGCGGAACCGTCATGGGACCCCCGTAAAGCGGCTCTACCTGATCCGGACCAACGGGCAGGGGGCAAAGCCTTAAGGGGAATTCTCACATGCGGAACAAGACCTCGCTGGTCTGCGGCGCGGCGCTGGGCGCCATGCTGGCCTGCGGCCTCGGCGTCGCGGCTCACGCGCAAGACAACACGGTCGCCTGGAAGGGCGCGCCGCAATGGACCAACGACGACGTCTACTTCAAGGTCCGCGGCCGGATCCTGATCGACGGCGTGTTCCAGGACGTCGACCGCGAAGGCACGGCGACCGACTACAAGACCAGCAACCTCCGCGGTCGCCAGGTGTTCCTCGGCGTCGAAGGCAAGCTGAACAACTACATCGCCTACAAGGCCGAAGGCGGCTGGGTGAACGGCGGCACGCCGACCTGGGACGACGTCGTCATCGAGGTCAAGCCGACCGAAATGACCAGCATCATGTTCGGTAACATCAAGGCCACCGGCCTGGAAAACCTGACCTCGACCCGCTTCACCACCTTCATGGACCGCGGTCCGTACGGTGACTTCGGCGTCGACAGCTACCTGCTGAGCGTGGTGGGCAAGGTGCAGGGCCCGAACTGGAGCGTCACCGGCGCCGTCCAGGGCGACAGCATCAACAACGCCGACATCAACAACACCTCGTCGGCCACCAACACCAACCAGAACTCCAACGAGCGTCTGGGCTTCACGGGCCGCGTGCACTTCGCCCCGGTCGTGACCGACTTCGACAAGGTCCACCTGGCCGTGTCGGCCCGCTACCGCAACCACGGCAACGAAGGCGCCTTCAACTACCAAGGCCGCACCGACACGAACTACGGCACCAACGGCCTGTACTACAAGACCGGCGCCATCGGTGACCGCGACACGACCCTGGCCGCCGAAGGCGCCTGGATCCACAACAACTTCTCGGTCCAGGGCGAGTACTCGAACATCAAGGTCGAGCGCCTGCAGACCGCCGCCGCCGGCTCGAACCCGGACGTCAAGGTCGGCTACGCCTTCGTCAGCTTCTGGCCGACGGGCGAGACCCGCAACTACGATCCGGTCGCCGGCGAGATCAAGCGTCCGAAGATCCTGAACCCGATCACCGCCGGCGGTTTCGGCGGCGTTGAACTGGCCCTGCGCTACGACTTCGCCGACCTGACCGACGCCTACAAGACGGCGTCGACCGTGGCCAGCCGCACCGTCTCGCAGGACGCGGGCAAGTACACCGCCTGGACCCTGGGCGTGAACTACTACCCGACCGCCTATGTCCGCTTCCAAGCCAACTACACCGACGGCTCGGTCGATCCGGTCGTCGTCAACCGCGGCACCGACATCAAGCAATTCCAGCTGCGCGCCCAGCTGGACTTCTAAGACCCTCCGGGCCGGCCTTTCACGAGGTCGGCCCGGTTCTTCTCTCAACGCTCCCAGAGACTCCAGGAGTCCTCCATGAAGAAGCTGCTTTCCTGCGCGGCCGCCGCCGTCGCCCTCTCGGGCCTCGCCGCCGCCCCGGCCCACGCCGCCCGCGACTACGTCTGGGCCGCCGGTTCCTCGACCGTGTTCCCGTTCGCCACCCGCACCGCCGAGAACTTCGCCAAGAAGACCGGCAAGAAGGCCCCGAAGGTCGAAAGCCTCGGCACCGGCGGCGGCATCAAGCTGTTCTGCTCGGGCGCCGGTGAAGGCTTCCCCGACATCGCCAACGCCTCGCGTCCGATGAAGAAGTCGGAATTCGACGCCTGCGCCGCCAAGGGCGTGAAGGACATCGTCGCCATCAAGATCGGCTTCGACGGCATCGTGATCGCCACCGACAAGGACGGCGCCGACTACAACTTCAAGACCGAGCACCTGTACCTGGGCCTGTCGAAGACCGTCCTGAAGGGCGGCCAGTTCGTCGCCAACCCGTACAAGACCTGGGACGAGATCGGCTCGGGCCTGCCGGGCAACCGCATCAACGTCTACGGCCCGCCGCCCACCTCGGGCACCCGCGACGCCTTCGTGGAACTGGCCATCGAGGCCGGCGCCCGCAAGTTCCCGACCGCCGACGCCCTGCGCTCGGACAACGAGAAGAAGTTCAAGTCGCTGGTCGACCCGCTGCGCAACGACGGCTGGGTTGACGCCGGCGAGAACGACAACGCCATCGTCGGCACCCTGACCAAGACCCCCGGCTCGCTGGGCGTCTTCGGCTGGTCCTACCTCGAAGAGAACATGGACAAGATCAAGGGCGCCTCGGTCAACGGCGTGCGTCCCTCGGCCCAGACGATCGCCGACGGCTCGTACCCGCTGTCGCGCTCGCTCTACATCTACGTCAAGAAGGCCAACATCGGCGTGACGCCGGGCCTGGCCGAGTTCGTTTCGGAGTTCACCTCCGACGCCGCGACCGGTCGTGGCGGCTACCTGCAAGGCCGCGGCCTGATCCCGCTGCCCCCCGGCCAGCACGACGCCCAGAAGCAAGTCGCCGCCAACAAGACGGTGATGCCGCGTCCGGCCCAATAAGCCGACGTAGAAGCTTCGAAGACAGACGACGCCGCGGTCCCTGGTGGGCCGCGGCGTTTTCTTTTGTATAGTGGCCGGATCGCGGTCCGCCCGGCCGCCTCACCCTCCCAGGGACCATGATCCTCCTCGCGCTCGCCGTCGTCCTGCTCCTCGTTCTCCTGAACGGGGTCTTCTCCATGTCCGAACTGGCGGTGGTCTCGGCCCGCCGCGCCCGGCTCCAGACCTTCGCCGACCGCGGCGACAAGGGGGCCAAGCTGGCCCTGGCCATGGCCGAGCATCCCACGCGGTTCCTGTCGGCCGTGCAGGTGGGCATCACCCTGATCGGCATCCTGGCCGGCGCCTACGGCCAGGCCACGATCGCGGGGGCCCTGGACGCCTGGCTGAAGGACAAGCCGGTGGTCGGCCCCCATTCCGAGGCGGTCGCCACCACCATCGTCGTCATCGGCCTGACCTACGTCTCGGTGATCCTGGGCGAGCTGGTGCCCAAGCGCCTGGCCCTGCTGTTCCCCGACGCCATCGCCCGCCGCATGGCGCCGTTCCTGGCCGGGGTGGCCGTGGTGCTGCGGCCGTTCGTGACCCTGCTGACCGCCTCGACCGCCGCCATCCTCAAGCTGATGGGCGTGCGCGACGAGCGGACCAACGACATCACCGCCGAGGAGGTCGAGACCGTCCTGGCCGAAGGCGCCGACGCGGGCCTGATCGAGCCGGAAGAGCGCACCATGATCCAGGAGGTGCTGCGCCTGGGCGACCGCCCCGTGCGGGTGGCCATGACCCCGCGCCGCGACCTCTTCTGGATCTCGCTGACCGACAGCCAGGAAGAGATCCTCCAGGAGATCCGCGACTGCCCCTATTCGCGCATCGTGGTGGCCAGCGAGGGCGACCTGGACGGCGACATCGGGGTGATCCTCAAGAAGGACCTGCTGGACGCCTGCCTGGGCGGCGAGGCCATCGACATCAAGAGCCACGTCCAGCAACCGATCGCCATCCCCGAGACCATGTCGCTGCTGCGGGCCATGGCGGTGTTCAAGCAGACGCCGCTGCACATGGCCCTGGTGGTCGACGAGTTCGGCTCGATCCAGGGGGCGATCACCCCGCTGGACCTGCTGGAGATGATCGCCGGCGACTTCCCCGAGGACCACGACGAGAGCGACAGCCGCATCCTGCGCCGCGAGGACGGCACCTGGCTGGTCGACGCCCGCCTGGACATCCAGGAACTGAACGACGCCCTGGGCGAGAACTTCGAGGCCGAGGGCGGCTACCACACCGTGGCCGGCCTGATCCTGGACCGCCTGGGCCGCATCCCCCGCGAGGGCGAGATCGTCGAACTGGGCGGCTTCGACGCCGAGGTGGTCGACATGGACGGCTCGCGGATCGACAAGCTGATCCTGCGCTGCGTGCGCAAGGACTAGGGCGACACGCATGAGCGGATCGGCGGATGCAGGGCTGGTCGAGGCCTGGGCGGCCGGCTGGGCGCTGTCGCGCGGCGTCGCCGCGCCGATCCCGGTGGCGGGCGGCCATCGGATCGTGGTGGGCGAACCCGGACACGCCGAACGTTTCGTCTTCCCGGCCCTGGACGCGGCGGCCCTGTCGGACCTGGCGGCGGGGATCACCGCGCCGGGGGTCTTCCTGAAGGCGTTCTGCACGCCCGAGGCGCTGCTGGCGGCCGTCGACGCGCGCTGGCGCCTGCAGGCGTCCGGCGACCTGATGGCCGTCGACCTGGTCGCCGTTTCGCCGCCCGTCGCGCCGGCGGCGGGTTACGTCCAGGACCTCCGCGCCGAGGGGGCGGTGCTGGTCGTCGAGATCCATGACGCGGACGGCGGATTGGCGGCTTCGGGCCGCGCGGCCCTGACCGGGGCCTTCGCCGTGTTCGACAAGATCGTCACCGACCCGGCGCACCAGCGGCGCGGCCTCGGACGGATCGTGATGGGCGTCCTGGGTGAACGGGCCCGGGCGCTGGGCGCGGGGCAGGGCGTGCTGGTCGCCACGCCGGAGGGGCGGGCGCTGTACGAGGTGCTGGGCTGGCGCTTCGAGGGGCGGATGGAAACGGTGGTGATCCCGGACGAGGCGAGCTGATCGGCGACGAAGAGGCGCGGGCCTAGAGCAGGCCGTGGGCGCGGGCCTCGAACACGGCCTCGGTCTTCGAGCGGACCTCCAGCTTGGTGTAGATTCGCCGCACGAAGGTCAGCACCGTGTTGCGCGACACGCCCATCAGCTCGGCGATCTCATCGAACGAGAAGCCGCGCGTGATCAGCTGCAGGGTCTCCTTCTCGCGCTCCGACAGGCTGGGGGCCTCGGTCTTGGCGGCGTCGTCCTCGGCCGGCGGCGGTTCGGGGCGGAAGCGCATCAGCACCTGCCGCGCGATCCGCGGGCTGATCGGGCTGCCGCCGCCGTGCAGCACGCGGATGTCCTCGGCGATGGCCGGCAGGGGGCTGTCCTTGAGCAGGTAGCCGCTGGCCCCGGCCTCGATCGAGGCGATCACATGGTGCTCGTCGGCGAAGGTGGTCGAGACCATGATCGCGCAGTCGGGCCACAGGGCGTGGGCCTCGCCGATGACCTCGATGCCCGAGCCGTCCGGCAGGCCCAGATCCACCACCAGCACGTGGGCGGCCGGACCGCCCAGCAGGGCCCGCGCGTCGGCGATCGTGGCCGCGACGCCGGCGACGGTCAGGTCGGGCGCCTGCGCCAGGGCCGAGCGGAACGCGTCCTGGAACGCGGCGTCGTCCTCCACCAGGATCACCCGGAGCGGCGGCCGCGCGGCTTCAGCGCTCATTTCCCTCTCCCTGCTTGTCGGACCGGAAGTCCAGGCCGCGTAAGGATTCGCAGAGCCCGCGCCAGATGACGTCATCACATCTAGCGACAGGGCGAACGTTGCTCTTCGAGCGCCGACGCGGCAACTAATCCCTGCCCGCGCCGATCGAGGCAAGTGCGCGGGCCGAGACCTCAGAGAAGACCAGAACCAAGCTCGCGCGGGGGGCGCAGGGCAGGGGGCGCCGGACTGGCCGCCCCCTGCCCCCAGGGCCGCTCGCGCTCAAGTCAAAGGGAGGGCGGCATGGCCAATTCAAACTCGTATCTCGAGATCTGCGCGGTGGAATCGCGCGCGAGCACGGCCTACGGGGTCGGCGTGAACTGCATCACCGGCGGCCTGGTCATCGGCCCCAGCGCCTTGAGCGCCTTCACCAAGCAGACGCCGACGCCCCGGGAGCTCCAGCGGACGACCGTCAGGGTGATCCAGAGCAGCAGCGACTACAGCGACTTCATGAACGCCAACGCCAGCGTGTCCGTGTCGGGCCTGTCCTGGTCGGCGACGGCGACGGTCGCCTTCGCCAGCAAGAACGCCGCGAGCGACACCTCGATGTCGTTCGTCGCCGTGCGCGACGTGAGGTCCAGCGACATCTATCTGGACATCGCCAACGCCACGGTCTCGGCGGACGCCCTGGCGGTGCTGAACGGCCCCGACGGGCCGGCCCGGTTCCTCGCCCGCTACGGCACCCACTGCGTGATCGGCGTCTCCTACGGCGGCTCGTTCTCGGGCTACATCCGGCTGCAGACCAGTTCGGCCAGCCACAAGGAGTCGCTGGCCGCCTCGCTGCAGGCCTCGGCCTCGGGCTTCGGCGTCAGCGGCTCGATCAACGCCGCCTTCAACAGCGGCCTTTTGACGGCCAGCACCCACAGCAGCCTCAGCTGCGACTCCTATCTCGTCGGCGCGTCCGTCCCCTCGACCCTGAATCCCGCCGATCCGGACGGCATGCGCAACTGCGCCCTGCAGATGACCCTGGTGGACAATCCCAACGCCGGCGCGGGCGTGAAGGGCGCGGCCATCTCGTTCATCTGCGCCACCTGGGACGAGTTCCCGCAAATCCAGGAAGCCCTCAACGCCCTCAACCAGCCCAACGCGTTCAGCCTGGACGCCGCCATGGGGACCTTGGCGGCCTTGTCGGCCGAGTACGCCGCGCTGGACTATGTGATCAACACCTGCCGCGACATGCAGACCAGCGGCGACTTCGTCCTCCCCTACCAGAACGGGCTGGCCGGCCGGCTCATGACCGGCGCCGTGGCGGGGCAGCACAGGATCCAGAGCCTCACCCTGCCCCAGCTCCAGTCCCTGTCGGGCGGCGCGCTGCAGGACCTGTTGATCTCTCCCCGCCTGAGGGAGCACGTGAGCGCGCTGTCGCACCATCAAGTCCGGTTCACGGCAAGCTGGCACATCGACGCCGCCTTCGACAACGGGAGCGACGACCGGGTCGACAGCACCACGCTCAACTGGCCAATGGAGACCTTCCAGTCCGTGCAGACGGTCACGCACCACGGCAACCAGGCGGGCCTCTGGATCCACCTCGGTCTGGACCAGACCATCGGCTACTATCTGGTCCCGCGCTGGTGGTGGGGCAACGGCGACCCCCACGGCCAAATCTACGACGGCAAGCACCTCCTCATCGGCGGGAGCACCATGAATACCGACGTCTCCACGGCCTCGTGGACCGGCGCCGCGTGGAACTACGTCGCGGTCCAGCTGACCAACTATCCCTGACCCTCAGGTCCGCCAGCGCAGCGTCGTCTCTTCCACCGGGTTGCGGAAGGGGCGGCGCTCGTGGCGGCTGGCGTTCCATTCGCGCTTGAGCTGGTGGTACCAGCGGCCCTGCTGGTCGGCGTCGCCCATCCACATCAGCGGCGGGTTGTCCTGCAGCCCCCGGGTCTGGGCCTCGACGATGCGGCCGTCCTGGCGCAGGAAGGCGCGGGCGGCCAGGCGGATCACCGGATAGAGGGCGGTGAAGGCCGGGTGGTCGGACCAGATGATCTGGTTCATCCGGGTCTTGCCGGCGTTGATCGGGGTCATGGCCGACAGGGCCAGCACCTGCTTGTCGCCGACCTTCACATGCTCCCAGCGCAGGCCCGGCAGGCGGAAGGTGATCTCGGTCAGGGGCTCGCCGCCCAGGATGGCGTAGGCCTTGGAGTTCTTGCTGGGCTCGTGCCGCACCATGGTGAAGCCGGCCTCGGACGGGGCGAAGGCCTTCTGCTTCTCGTGCTGGCTGGCGCCGGTGCGCCACCACCACTGCTGGTGCACATAGGGGCCGTGGGCCGGGTCGATCAGGCCCAGCACCGCGTGGTCGATGTGGATGTCGTAGTCCAGGTGGTCGACCAGCTTGGGCTTGCCGCCGACCACGCCGGGGATCGTCGGCGGCGGGAAGGGCGGCTGGCCCTCGAAGCGCGGGTCGGCCGACATCCAGATCCACACCAGGCCCTGGGCCTCGACCAGCGGATAGGTCCGTACGCGGACCTTCGAGATGTCCAGCGGGTTGTCGGCGGTCAGGGAGGGGATCTTGGCGCAGGCCCCGTCGGTGCGGAACCGCCAGCCGTGATAGGGGCATTCGATGCTTTCGCCGCCGCCATACTCGCCATTGGGCGGTTCCTCGCGGACCTTGCCGGCCGACAGCTTGGCGGCGCGGTGCGGGCAGACGTCGCGCAGGGCGTAGACGGCCCCGGCCCTGGTCCGGCCGATCATCACCGGCTGGCCCAGATATTCCCGGCTCTCCATCTTGCCCGGCTTCAGGTCGGGCGACAGGGCCGCCACGTACCAGGCGTCCATGACGAAGCCCTCGCCGAATTTCACGGCCTTCGAAACCGGCCGAGCGGCCAGCACCTGCGCGTCGTCAGCCATGTGGATCGCCCGACTATGCAGCCTGCTCACGCAAAACCCATCCCCGCCTCACGGCGGTCCCCGGACGGATTTTCCGACAGACTGCTCCCCCGGGGCGGAGTAGGCCCTATTGCGCCGCTTCCGTCCAGCCGATGTCAGGTTGCGTTTCGTGAAGAGTTCGTGGCGCCTACTTCGCCGCCGCCGTCTCCACCAGGCGCTGGTAGAACCGCACCATGCGTTCGACATTGGCCAGCGTCATGTGCTCGTTGGTGCCGTGGATCATCTCGGTGTCCTTCACCGCCAGCTGCAGCGGCTGGAACTTGTAGATGTCGTCGGCGATCGGACCCATGTAGCGGCTGTCGCTGGCGGCGGTCATCAGGGCCGGGGCCACGGGGGCCTTGCTCTCGTCGCCGGCCAGGGCGGCCAGGGTCTTCCAGCCCTCGGAGGTGGTCGAGGCCACCTTGCTGGGCTCGTCCGGGGTCTTCACCCAGGCCAGCTTGACCGGCAGGTCGCCGACCGCGCTCTTGGCCCGGGCCATCACGTCGGCCGAGGTGTCGCCGGGCGCGATGCGGTAGTTGATCCAGGCCGTGGCGTCCTGCGGCAGGACGTTCTCCTTCGGCGATCCCTTCAGCATGGTCGGGGCGATGGTGGTGTGCAGCATGGCCGCGCCGGCCGGGGTCTTGGCGGTCTGGCTGACCAGCAGCGGCGAGAACAGCCAGGTGTTGGCGGCCGCCATCTTGATCGTGGTCGAGCTGTGCGGGGCCAGGCTTTTCAGCATGTCGGCGCCCGGGCCGCTGAACTTCATCGGGAAGGCGTTGTCGTTGATCGCCAGCACGGCCTTGGCCAGGGTGGCCACGCCGGTCTGGGGCGGCGGGGCCGACGAGTGGCCGCCGACCGCCGGGGCGGTGACGGTCAGGGTGGCGTAGCCCTTCTCGGCCGTGGCGATCAGGGCCACCGGCTTCTTGGTCACCGGATGGTCCTCGACCACCACCATGCCCTCGTCCAGCACGAACTGGGCCTTCACGCCGCGCGACTTCAGCAGGGCCGCCGCGGCCCGGGCGCCGACGCCGCGCACCTCCTCGTCATGGCCGCTGACCACGATCACCGTGCGCTTGGGCGTGAAGCCGGCCTTGGCCAGGCCGTCCAGCGCCTCGAACAGGGTGACCAGGCTGCCCTTGTCGTCGATCGAGCCGCGGCCCCACACCGCGCCGTCGGCCACCACCCCGTCGAACGGCGGATGGGTCCAGCCGCCCTCGCTGCCCGGGGTGACCGGCACCACGTCCTGGTGGGCCATCAGCACGATGGGGGCCAGGCTCCGGTCGGTCCCCTGCCAGGTGTAGACCAGGGCGTGGCCCGCCACGACCTCGCGGGCCATCACGCGGTGAGCGTCGGGATAGGTGGCCTGCAGCCAGGCGTGCAGCTTGTCCCACTCGGCCGGCTGGTCCTCGGCGGCGTCCTGGTGGCTGACGGTCTGGAAGCGTACGGCCTCGCCCAGGTGGCGGGCGGCCAGGGCCACGTCGACGGGCCGGGCCGAGGCCAGGTGGATGCTGGAGGTGTCGACCGCCGCCGGCGCCTTGAACGTCGCCGTCCGCACGGCCACCACGGCCCCGACCGCCAGCACCAGCCCCACGGCCGTCAGCGCCGTCCTGCTCTTCCAGCCCATGTCGCACTCCCCGAAGGCCGCTTGGCCGAACGCTTGTTTGGGCGGGACTGTGCGATGGGTTGGCGACGGCGCCAACCGGCAAATTCGAGATCAGGACGTTAGCGCTCCAGGCCCGTCAGCGTCCGGAACTCAGCCGACGTCAGTCCCGCTCGGATTTCGGGCAAGAGCGAAATGACTTCAGATTGGAAGATCCCGGTCTTGAAGTTGGCTTCCGCCCGGGAGTCCCCGAACGGATCGGAGCCAGTCGTCAACAGCATGGCGCCGGGCTCGAAAAAGATGCCCCATCCGCCCAGGGCGGAAATCTCGGCGCGGGCCTTGCAGTCTTGATTGCGGACGTGGATGCGATCCGATTGTTCGGATTCCCCGTAGAGACGGTCCAGGCTGCCGGCCGACATCACGACCGCCATGCGGCTGATACGACCTCGGTTGTGACTGGCCACGACGATGCAGTCGGGACGTTCGACGACAACCAACCTTTCGTCGGCTGGCGGAACTACGCCAAACGCCGTGGTGAAGACCTTATCGGGACGGCCCGCGAACTCTTGGACCTTGGGTGCATAGAGCTCCGCCAACCTTTCGGGTTGCCCTCCGGCCCACCCGGTGCCGGTGCGGGCGAACTCCCCGCCGAGCAAGTCTCTGAAATTGCTGACCGCCAGACCACCCGGTCCTCCGGGGAGCCATTTGGTCTTCGTCAGGACATGCCCCTCCCCGACGATCTTGCCTTCGAAGCGCACGACGTATCCTTCGCCGTCGGCGGGGAAAAGCAGAGACGAAATCGCCTCCAGTTGAGGCTGGAACCGCTGACTGGCCGCCAAGGCCGGTTGGCCTTCAGCGGCTTCAACACCGCATGTGAGGGCGGCCAGCGCGACCAGCGCGATGACCGATTTCTGAATGCGGATTGATCGGGCGGATCGGAACGTCATCGGTGCAGCTTAACGGGGGCTTCTGGAGGTTGCGATTGGAAAGCGGACATGCGGTCAGCGCCCCACCCCTCACTCCCCCTCGATCGACCGGATCACCCGCGCCGGGTTGCCGCCGACCAGGGTGTTGGCCGGGACGTCCCGTGTCACCACCGAGCCCGCCGCCACGACCGCGTTCTCGCCCACGGTCACCCCGCCGATGATCGTGACGCCCGCGGCGATCCAGACGCCGCGCTCGATCGTGATCGGCCGGGCCGTGACGAACGCGGTGCGCTGCGACGGGGCGACCGGGTGGCCCTCGGTGATCAGGCTGACATTGGGGCCGATCAGCACGTCGTCGCCGATGGTGACCGGGGCCAGGTCGTAGATCGTGCAGTTCTGGTTGATGAACACGTTGCGGCCGATGGCGATGTTCCGGCCGCAGGTCGTGTAGAACGGCGGCAGCAGGCGGAACTGGTCGTCCAGGTCGCGGCCGGTCAGCTCGCCGAACAGCCGCCGGACCTCGTCGGCGTCGTCCAGGGTCAGACGGTTGATGGCGGGGGTCAGGCGCATGGCCCGCTGGACGTCGGCGACCATGGCGCGGGACTCCGGCGTCCGTCGGGCGATCCTGATCTCGTCGTCGCGCTGGGGCATGGTTGTCTTTCCGATTCGATGCGCCCAGCTTACGCGTGGCTTGGCCGAAGACGGCGGGTCGGCGAGGGGGCAATGACGGATTCATCAACGACGGCCCCAACGCGGGGCTTCAGCCGCCGGACGTTGATCGGCCTGTTCCTCGGCGTCGCCGGCGGCCTGCCCTCGGTCGCGAACGCCATAAGCTTTCGCGCCCCTGAATTCTGGCTCCACTTTCCACCTGACTCCGCCGACCTTTCACCCACGGCGATGTCGGTTGTTCGGGACACCAAGGCGTATTTCGACGGAGCGAGAGCCGAGCCCAATTCGCGTAACATGTGGTGCCACATCATGGGTGGGGTCGATGGCGCGGAGTTTTCCAAGGGACTGCAGCGCCTCGCGCTGGAGCGGGCGACGTCGGTTGCTCGCGCCCTGGAGACTCTTGGACTCGCCCCTGGGGACTGCTTCCCGACCCGCCTCGCTGGACCCACCCCTTTTGTGCCGAGCCAGCCCGGCAAGGCCGAGGACTTCAATCGCGTCGTCGTGATCACCCTCTACCCCGGCATGGCGCCCATCGGGAACTAGTCGACGGTGAAGGCGGGCGCCTCGCGCATTTGCCTTGCGACCCCCGCTCGCGCATAGGCTGGCGCGTGATTCCAGCGAAGGTCTCGAGAACGGCATGAGCGTCCTGGTCCTCGGAGGGACGGGTTTCATCGGCGGGCCGGTGGTCGCGCGGCTGCTGGCCGACGGGGTCGAGACCGCCGTCGCCCATCACGGCGCCCGCCCGGTCGAGGCCGGCGCCGCGTCCGTCGTGCTGGACCGCCGCGACCCGACGGCGGTGCTGGCCGCGGTGCGCGACCTCAAGGCCGACACCGTGATCGACCTGATCGCCTACACGGAAGCCGACACCCTGCCGCTGCTGGACGCCCTGGCGGGCGAGATCGGCCGTTACGTGCTGATTAGCTCGGTCGATGTCTACCGCAACTACGAGGGCCTGCACCGCCGGGGCCGGCCGACGCCGATCTGGGACCGGCTGACCGAGGACGCCGAGCTGCGCGCCAGCCGCTTCCCCTACCGCCTGGCCAAGCCGCGCCCGGCCGGCGACCCCCAGGCCTGGATGGACGACTACGACAAGATACCCCTGGAGGCGGCCGCCCGGGCGAAGGCGGGGCTGGAGGCCACCATCCTGCGCCTGCCGATGGTGTTCGGGCCGGGCGACCGGCAGCGGCGGTTCTCGTGGGCGATCCGGCCGATGGCCCAGGGGCGGCCGCGCATCGTCATCCCCCACCCGTGGGCCGGCTGGCGGGCGACCTTCGGCTATGTCGACGACGTGGCCGCCGGGATCGCCCTGGCGGCGGTCCACCCCCGGGCGGGCGGCGAGACCTTCAACCTGGGCCGGGCCAACACCCCGACCAACATCGCCTGGGCGGCGTCGTTCGCCGAGCACCTGGCCTGGCCCGGCGAGGTCCAGCTGGCCCATCCGGACGTGGCGCGCGGGGCCCTGGCCAAGGCGGTGTCGGGCCTGGACCTGGGCTATCCGCTCTTCGTCGACAACGCCAAGATCCGCCGCCGACTGGGCTACGCCGAGGTCACCGACTTCGACGAGGCCCTGGCCCGCACCGTGGCCGACGAGATGGCGCGCTAGAGGTCCTTCTCCAGCAAGACCGCCGCGATCAGCGCCACGACCACCCCGGCCAGCAGCCACAGGCCGCTGACCCTCAGCCAGCCGTACTCGGCCCCGGCCCCGATCGCCACGATCGCCGGGAAGGCCTGGACCCGGTAGCGCCATTGCAGGGCGGTCGAGCCCAGTCCGCCCGCGGGGAGGCGATGGGCCAGGACGACCGCCGCTGTCACCGCGGCGGCCGCGGCCGCGCCGCCGGTCGCCGCGCCGGGCTCCAGCAGCTGCAGGATGGCCCAGAGCGTCGCGCCGGCCAGGCCCAGCAGCAGGGCGAAGCGCAGGGGGCGGACGGTCCAGCGGTACCAGAGCATCGGCAGGCTGGAGGCGCCGGCGGCGCTGGCGATCGCCGCGCCCGCGAAGGCGGCGGTGGCGGGCGGGGTCGCCGCCTCGGGGGCGACGGCCGTCATGAAGCCCCACCACGCGACCAGCAGGCCCTGGCTAGCCAGCAGCTTCAGCGGCAGGGGCCAGGCGTCGGGCGCCGGGTCCTGCTCCACCTCGCTGGTGATCACCGCCCACAGGGCCAGGGCCGCTGACCAAACGCCGACCCCGGCCGTGAACCAGGCGTTGGCCGGAAGGAAGCCCGCCAGGACCAGCAGGGCCAGGCTGGCCGGCGCCCAGCCGAACCGCAGCCAGACCGGGGCGCGCCATTCCCAGTCCTCCCGCCAGCGCCGCCGCAGCGGGGCCAGGCCGAACGACCAGGCCGAGGCGGCGGCCAGCACCACCACGACGCCGCCCGCATAGGCTTGGAGGGCCCGGGTCAGGGGATCGACGGCGGCGGTCAGCAGGGCGATCAGGGCCGCGCCCAGCGGCGCCAGGCCGGCCAGCCAGAAGGCCCCGACCGGCAGGCGCGGGCGGGCCAGATGGGCCCGCCAGTGGGCCAGGCTGTCGGCGTCGAGGTCGGCGTGCAGGCTGGGGCGGCGGGTGTCGATCTCGTCCAGGATGTCGCGCATCGCGGCGTCGAAGCCGGGCCAGAACCGGTCGTGCCACGCGGGCCCCTGGTCCAGCGGACGCGACAGGGCCAGGAACGCCGTGCGCCTCTGGCCCTCGTCGCGCATCAGCCCGGCGCGGAAGACGATGTCGGCGTCGCGGTTGAGCACCGCCTCGACCAGGCCGTCATAACGGGCGCGCACGCCCTCGCGGCCCCAGCGGAAGGCGCCGATGGCCGGGCGGACCAGGGCGTCGGCGCGCGGGGCGTGACGGGTGACCAGATGGGCGACGGCCTGCTCGGTCCGGCCGGCGACGGCCACCCGCTCCATGGCCGGCGAGGCCAGCACCGCCGCCAGCGCCGCCTCCAGGGCGGCGGGCTCGGCCGGCGGATCGACCAGGACCAGCCGCTCCAGGGCGTCCATCAGGCGCGCGTGGTCCGCGTCGTCCTCGACGGGCGGCGGGGCGGCGAAGACGGGGCGACCCGCCGGCGCGCTCAGCATCGCCTCGAACTGCGCCCGGCTGACCGTCGTCACGATCTCGTCGGCCGGCTCTTCGGCTTCGAACTCGGCGTCCTCCTCGTCGTCGCCGTCCAGGTCTTGCCACGCCCAGTCCCAGTCCAGGGCGGCCAGGGCCTCCTCGTAGGCGGCGCGCAGCGCGCGGAACGCCTTGGCGTCGTCCTCGGGATTGGTGACCTTCAGCCGGCGGGCATAGGCGCGGCGGATGGCGTCGCGGTCGCGGACGGGCGCGATGTCCAGGGTCTCCCAGATCGCCGGGTTCACAGGAAGGTCTCGCCTTCGAGGGCGTCCAGGGCTTCCGTCAGCTCCACGCGGGCGGCCTCGGCCACGCGCGGGTCCTGGCGGTCGAGCGCGGCCTCGAAGCGCGAGATCAGCTCGGCCACGTGGGCGCGGCGATCGCCCAGGAACAGCTCGTAGCAGCGCGCGGCGCGGGCGGCGGCCGCCCGGTTGGCGTCCTGGTCGCGCGGATGGACCTTCAGGGCCGCCAGGGCGGCGCGGCGCTTGTCCAGGTCCGGCGGCGGGCCGTCCTGGTCGTCGACGATCACCAGCTGCCGGCGCTCGCCGGTCTGGGGCACGTGGACGTCCACCTCGATCAGGCCGTTGACGTCGTAGCTGAAGCGGACCTCGACCACGACCTCGCCGGCCCGGGCCGGCGGCACCGGCGCCTCGATCCGGCCCAGGTTGATGTTGTCCGACACCATCCGGGCCTCGCCCTGGAAGACGTTGAACACCACCTTGCGCTGGCCCGTCTGCGTCGTGCTGAACAGCTTCACGCGGCTGGCGGGCACCACGGTGTTGCGCTCGATCACCGGCGAGAAGATGCCGTCGCGCAGCGCGCCCCCCGGGCCCTGTTCGGCGACGTCGACCCCCAGCGAATAGGGGCAGACGTCGGTCATCACCACGTCCTTCAACGCCGCGTCGCGCGACTTCAGCCCGGCCTGGATCGCCGCCCCGATCACCACGGCCTCGTCGGGATGGACGGCGTTGGAGGGGAAGCGGCCGAACATCCGGGTGACCGCGCGGCGCACCACCGGCATGCGCGTGGCGCCGCCGACCAGGACGATCTCCTTCAGGTCGGCGGCCTGGATCGAACCGTCGCGCAGGGCGCCCAGCACCGGCTCGCGCAGGCGGGCCAGCAGCGGGGCGGCGGCGGCCTCGAACGCCTCGGCCGTGACCTCCATCGACCAGCTCTGGTCGTCCCAGGTGACGGTCATCTCGGCGACGGCCTGGTCGGTCAGGGCGCGGCGGGCGAGCTCGGCGGCCACCTGCAGGCGCTGGCGGAAGCCCAGGTCGGCGTCGGCCTTGCCCCAGGCCTTGCCGTGCTTCTCGCGCATCATCTGCACCAGCACGGCGTTGAAGTCCTCGCCGCCCAGCTGGTTGTCGCCGGTCGAGGCGCGGACCTCGATCACGCCCTCGAAGATCTCCAGCACCGAGACGTCGAACGTGCCGCCGCCCAGGTCGAAGACCAGGAAGCGGGTCTCGTCGCCCAGTTCATGGATGCCGTAGGCCAGGGCCGCGGCGGTGGGCTCGTTCAGCAGGCGCTCGACCTTCAGCCCGGCCAGCTCGCCCGCCCGCCGCGTGGCCTTGCGCTGCTTGTCGTTGAAATAGGCCGGCACGGTGATCACCGCCTCGGTCACCGGCTGGCCCAGGTACGCTTCGGCGTCGGCCTTGAGCCGCGCCAGCACCAGGGCCGACAGCTCCTCGGGCAGGTAGTCCTGCTGGCCCAGCCGCGTGGCCCGGGTCGAGCCCATGTAGCGCTTGAAGGTCGCGGCCGTCAGGGTCGGATGGGTGGCGCGCCGCTCGCGCGCCGCCAGGCCGACCAGCAGTGAGCCGTCGTCGTCCAGGCCGACGACCGACGGCGTCAGCACCGCGCCCAGGCTGTTGGGGATCAGCTCCACCTTGCCGTCACGCCAAACGCCCACCGCGCTGTTGGTGGTGCCCAGGTCGATACCGATGATCACGCGACGCCCCCGTCTGTACTCAAGCTTTCGGTGTAGCGGCTCGGCGGGAAACGGGGAAGTGGGGCGCCCGCAAGCGTGGCTGTTGCCCGGACCGCGGGGCGGCGCCAAGGTCGCGCCATGCCCCTGCTTTCCACCGCCCTGGTTTCTCTGTTGCTGCTGTCCGGCCAGGCCGGTCAGGCGCCGCCGCCGTCCGAACCCAGCCTGAAGGGGACGGTCGGCGTCTGCGTGCGCTGGGGCGACGACCCGGACCACGTCGTCGAGGCCGTGGTGGTGGTCAGCTCCGGCAATCCGATCCTGGACAACGCCACGCCGCCCAGCGTGCGCGGCATGGAATGGCCCCGGCCGACGGGCAAGACCTACGACGGCGGCTGGGTGGGGGTGAACCTGTCGTTCGACGAGGACGCGCCGGCGAACCGGCCGCTGCCCAGCTGCGCCGGTCTGCCCCCGCCCAAGCCGACGGCGCCGGCGGCCTGATGCGCCGCGCGGTCCTGACCGTCCTGGCCTGCGCCCTGGCGGCCGTCTCCGGCGCGCCGGCTTTCGCGGGGACGTTCGAGCGGACCGCGCCCGCTGGCCAATGCCGGGTCGTGCACGGCCGGATGGCCTTCTACAACGGCTCGTTCTCGTACCGGATCTGGGTGATCGGCACGCATCGGGTCCTGGGCGTGGTCGACGCCACGGGGCGCAATGTCGACGAGGTGGACGCCCTGCCGAGGCCCTTGCCCGACCGGCTGCGGCCCTACCAGGGCGATCCCTGGCGGCCCTGGGTCTATGGCGACTTCAAGGTCTGCGCCTTCACCCGCCAGAAGCCTGGCGTGATGCAGCGCGTCACCCTGGAAGCCGCGCGGAACCTCGTGATCACCGACTGACCCGCCGCCCCCTGGGAACCGCCGGCTTTACCGCGTAACCTCGTTCTTCGAGAGGGGCGATCATGACGACATCCAGAACGTGGCCGGCCTGGCTGGTCTGCCTGCTGGCGGCGATGATCGAGGGGTTCGACATCCAGTCGATGGGCGTGGCCGCGCCGCGCATGCTGCCGGCCCTGCACCTGTCGCCGGGCCAGGCCGGGTGGGCGTTCAGCGCCAGCCTGATCGGCCTGATGGTCGGGGCCAGCTTCGGCGGGGTGATCGCCGACCGGATCGGACGGCGGCCGGTGCTGACCGCCTCGGTGGCGGCGTTCGGGGTGTTCTCGCTGGTCACGGCCCTGGCGACCAGCTTCCAGCCCCTGCTGGCCGTTCGCTTCCTGACGGGCCTGGGCCTGGGCGGGGCCATGCCGATGCTGATCGCCTTGGCCTCCGAGCGCGCCAGCCCGACCCGCAAGGCGACCATGGTGGCCCTGATCGCCGGCGGCATGCCGCTGGGCGGGGCGGTGGCGGGACTGGTGGCCCGTTCGCCCATGGCCCTGGACGACTGGCGGACCATCTTCCTGGTCGGCGGCCTGGTCCCGCTGGTCGTCGCGCCGCTGCTCTATTGGGTGCTGCCGGTCGGACGGCCCGACCACGCCGACCACCGGCCGGGCGACGCGGCCGGGGCCCTGTTCGGGGCGGGGCGCTGGCCGGCCACCGCCTGCATCTGGGTCAGCTACGCCCTGGTCGCCCTGACCCTGCACCTGCTGCTGAACTGGCTGCCGACCCTGATGGTGGCGCGCGGCCTGCCGACCGGCTTCGCCTTCCTGGTCTCGACCTTGTTCAACCTGGGCGGGGCCAGCGGCGGGCTGGCCTTCGGCGCGGTGGTCGACCGGCTGGGCGCGCGCGGGCCGCTGCTGGCCGGGTTCGCGGGCCTGGCCCTGGCCCTGGTGCTGATGGCCGGCGCCGACGGCCAGGCGCCGATCGCCATCCTGGCCTTCACCGCCGGCTTTCTGCTGATGGGCGGGCAGTTCACCCTCTACGGCCTGACCCCGCCCTACTACCCCGCCGCCGTGCGGGCCACCGGCGTGGGGGCGGCGGTCGCGGCCGGCCGGGTGGGCTCGATCTTCGGACCCCTGGCGGCGGCCGAGCTGATCGGCGGCGGGGCCAGCGGCGCGGCGGTGGTCGGGGCGCTGGCGCCTGTGGTGGTCGTGGCCGGCGCGGTGGCGGTGGGGCTGACGTTCTTCCCTCTCCCAGAGGGAGAGGGAGGGGCCCAACGCGAAGCGTTGGGAGGGTGAGGGGGTTAGGACGGTTGACGGCGCGCCGGCAGGGCTTCAGTGCGAAATCGGTGAGGGTGAAACCCCTCACCCTCCCACGCTCTTCGAGCGCGGGCCCCGCCCTCTCCCTCTGGAAGAGGGTTTCCTAACCGCCCAGCTCCACCACCTCCTCGAACGTTCGCAGCCCCGGCCGCTGGGCGCAGACCAGCACCGCCATGTTCCCGGGCAGGTGCTGGTTGGCCAGCATCTTCTCGTGGGCGGCGGGGATCTGGTCCCAGGGGAAGACTTCCGACAGGCAGGGGTCCACCCGGCGGTCGATGACCAGCTGGTTGGCGGCGCTGGCCTGCATCAGGTTGGCGAAGTGGCTGCCCTGGACGCGCTTCTGGCGCATCCACAGGAAGCGGGCGTCCATGGTCAGGTTGAAGCCGCTGGTGCCGGCGCAGATGGCGACCATGCCGCCGCGCTTCACCACGAACACCGAGACCGGGAAGGTCGACTCGCCCGGGTGCTCGAACACCAGGTCGACATCCTTGTTGCCGGTGACCTGCCAGATCGCCTTCCCGAACTTGCGGCTCTCCTTCATGTAGTCGGCGAATTCGGGGCCGTTGACCTTGGGCAGCTGGCCCCAGCAGTTGAACTCCTTGCGGTTCAGCACCGCCTTGGCGCCCATGCTGCGGACGAAGTCGATCTTGTCGTCGTCGCTGACCACGCCGATGGCGTTGGCCCCGGCCACGGCGGCCAGCTGCACGGCGAAGACTCCCAGCCCGCCCGAGGCGCCCCAGACCAGCACGTTCTGACCGGGCTTCAGCTCGTGCGGCTTGTGGCCGAACAGCATGCGGTAGGCGGTGGCGAGCGTGAGGGTGTAGCAGGCGGCCTCTTCCCAGGTCAGGTGCCGGGGACGCGGCATCAGCTGGCGCGACTGCACCCGGCAGAACTGGGCGAAGCTGCCGTCCGGCGTCTCGTAGCCCCAGATGCGCTGGCTGGACGAGTACATCGGGTCGCCGCCGTTGCACTCCTCGTCGTCGCCGTCGTCCTGATTGCAGTGGATGACGACCTCGTCGCCCAGCTTCCACCGCTTCACCTTGGCCCCGACCTTCCAGACGATGCCGGAGGCGTCGGAGCCGGCGACGTGGAAGGGCTGCTTGTGGCCGTCCAGCGGGCTGATCGGCTCGCCCAGGGCGGCCCAGACGCCGTTGTAGTTGACGCCCGCGGCCATCACGAGCACCAGCACCTCGTCCTCGCCGATCTCCCAGGTGGGCACGACCTCGACCTGCATGGCTTCAGACGGCTTGCCGTGGCGCTCCTTGCGGATGGCCCAGGCGTACATGGTTTTCGGCACGTGGAAGGCCGGCGGGATCTCGCCGATCTCGTACAGGTCCTTCAGCGCGGGCTGGGCCGCGTCCTGCGTGGCGGTGCTCATCTCACTCCCCGGTGTTCGGCGCTGCAACACAACGCGCGATCGGCTCTCTGCGCTCCGTGGACCGTTCGGGCGGTCCATCCTTATGGGCTCCGTCGCGGAAAGGCCGCGCCGAAGCCACCAAGCTGTGACAAGCGTTTAACTCTGGCAAGCGGAAAATTGTTGCATCGCAGCATGGTTGCGCGCGAAACGACCCTCCGTTCCAGTCCCGGCCCGCGCCGTGGCTCAGCTTTCCAAACCCGCGCGCATCGGCCACGTTCCCCCGATGAGCGCGATGATCCACGTCACCCGCCCCACCGGCTCGATCCTGCTGCTGGAGCTGGACGCCCCGCCGGCCAACGCCCTGGGGCTGGCCGTGCGGGCCCAGCTGGTGAAGATCCTCGACGAGATCACCGCCGACCGCGAGACCCGGGCCCTGGTGCTGACCGGCCGGGGCGGGGTGTTCTGCGCCGGCGACGACCTGCGCGAGGCCCACGGCCGCGCCGCCCCCGACGCCCTGGCGGCGGTCGAGAACTTCAACCGGCTGATGGACTGGATCGAGGGCCTGCGGGTGCCGACCATCGCGGCGATCGACGGCTGGTGCTTCGGCGGCGGGCTGGAGCTGGCCCTGGCCTGCGACATCCGCCTGGCCAGCGACCGGGCGGTGTTCGCCGCCTCGGGGGTCAATATCGGGCTGATGGCTTCGGTCACGCGGCTGCCCCGGCTGATCGGCGTGGCGCGGGCCAAGGCCCACCTCTTGACCGGCGCTCAGTTCGGGCCCGAGCGGGCCCTGGCGGACGGCATCGTCACCGCCGTCCACGCGCCCGAACGGCTGCTGCCCGAGGCCTTCCACCTGGCCGAATGGATCGCCTCGCGCGCGCCCCTGGCGGTGGAGGCCACCAAGCGGGTGGTCGACGGCCGGTCCTATGTCGAGGAGGAGCTGCAGGCCCTGGTGGCCAGCGCCGACCATCGCGAGGCGATCGCGGCGTTCATGGCCAAGCGAGCGGCGTTGTTCAAAAGGGGGTAGGGGCGGGCCTCTTCAAGCTCTAGCTTGGGGTGTTACGGAGCGCGCATGTTCAGACGAATTGAGTTCGAGGTCCTGCTGCAGGCCATCCTGCTGATCCTGCTGCTGCAGGCCGCCGTCCTCGCGGGGCGTCGCTGGGGACTGGACATCCGTCTGGCCAGCCTGATCCTCGTCCTGGGCGGCGCCTATCTGCGGCGGGGGCTGAACAATCACGCCCTGGACGCCGAGGTCGCCGCGCTTCCGGCGCCGACCGCCAGGACCTATCGCGGCGTCAACGCCGCGGTGCGATTGATTCTGCTGGCGGCAATCGTCGCGACCGGGTTGCTGATGTTCCAGGAGCTCCCTCGCGGGGGGACGCTGAGCGGCCTCGACCCTTTCCTGGCCGTCTTCATCGGGGTGGACGCGGCGCTGGCCGGGGCCGTCGTGCTGTGCCTGCAGGCCGCGAGGCTGGTCGGCCGGCGGGGCTAGGAGCTGTCGACCACACTCACGCCGTCATCGTCGGACTTGTTCCGAGGACCCCTCTGTCGGCGGGTTTGCCGTTTGGGGTTGGGTCGCGACCTCGCCGCTCCACGGATCGCCCTTCTTCGCGGCTGAAACAGGGGTCCTCGGAACAAGTCCGAGGATGACGGACGTTGGGGGCGTGACGTATTTCCAACGGCTCACCCCCGGACGTGGTAAGCTGCCCCCCAAGGCGCTAGGACGCGCCGCCGGCGAGTGCCGGTCCGCTTGGCGGGCCGTCTCGACGCACCCCGGAAAGGGGTCGCATGACCGTCAATCGCCACGACCAGCGCCCTTTGGGGACCTGACATCGCTCCATCGCCGCGCGCATCGCGTCGGGCCGCCCGGCCCGGGCGCCCGATCGCGCGCGTCCCACCCTCCGAAAAGGAACGCCCCATGTCCAAAGGCAATCGCGAAGTCCGCAAGCCCAAGACCGCCAAGCCCAAGGTGATCGCCGCCGCCGCCCCGACCCTGCTGTCGCCCCTGACCGCCAAGAAGAAGTAGCCCCATGAAGACCTATACCGGCACGCGCCCCCCGGGCCCCAAGGGCCTGAACGATCCCCGCTCGACCGGCGGCCAGCCCTCGCGGCCCCGGCCGATCGATCCGCAGGCCCTGCGGGGGACCAAGACCTGATGGCCCAGACCGACACCAAGGGCGCCGGCCTGGCCGACCGGCTGAAGACGGCCGCGGAGGCCAAGCAGGCCCTGCTGGCCAAGTTCAGGCCCAAGCCGGCCGTGGCCGACCCGCTGTTCGCCGAGCGCGGCGTCGAGGCGGCGGCCGAGCTGAAGGCCGTGCGGGCCGAACGCCAGGCGGCCCGGACCGTCCGCAAGGCGGCGGCCGACGCCGTCGTCGCCGAGGCCGCCGCCGTGGCCGGCCAGCGCGCCGAGCGCAAGCGCGCCAAGGTCCCGACCGAGGCCGAGGCCAAGGACAAGCGCGACGCCCGCTACGCGGCCCGCAAGTCGCGCCAGTGATGGCGGGCAGGATCCCAGTCTCGCCGTTCGGGTCGCAGGACTACGAACTGCAGTGCGACAACCTCGTGGACCTGCGCGAGGCCCACATCCGCTCGCGCCACGCCCGGCCGATGCGGGTGGGCGACCTGTGCACCCTGGCCCAGGACGACGAGGTCTTCGAGCTGGTGGTCACCGATTTCACCGACCGGGGCGCCGAGGGCTGGAGCGTCCGCTGCCGGGTCATCGAGGCGCACCGGCCATGAGCGCCCGGGCCGGACGGCGACGGCGCGCGCGGGGCGAAGGTTCCCGCCGGATCGCGTCCCAGCGCAGGATCGGCGGCCTGATCCGCTGGCAGGCCTCCCCGCGCCGAGGCAGCGCGCGGCCGGGCCTGTGGGCCGCCGTGGCCCTCGCCGCCCTGGTGCTGACCCTGGCCCTGATCGCGGCCCGCACGGCCGGCTGGCTGCACTGGGGGAACCTGCTGATGCTGGTCCCGGTCGGCGTGCTGCTGGCGGTGTTCGGCGCCGGGATGATCGCCTTGCTGCGGCGCGCCGTGGCCTGGCTGGCGGGGTAGGGGCGCGTCCCACCCTCTCCTTTCAATCGTCATCCCGGGCCTTGTGCCCGGGACCCCTGGTTCAGCTGACGGTGAAGAACAATGGCGCGCTGGCGCGCCACCCCTCCACACCTGCGACGGACAGAGGGGTCCCGGGCACAAGGCCCGGGATGACGGACAAAGAAGGGAGCGTTGGAGGTAACAAAGGTACCGGTACCTTTTTCGCTGTCCCGCACGCGCAAGCTGTGTCTAGATACCGCCCTGACACCGGTGTCGCACCGGATGAGACGGCCCTCCAACGGCCGCGGGACAAGGGGAAACGCGTGAAGGCTTCAGCGATCCAACCGTCGGGCTACGCGCTCGCCCTGGCTCTGGCCCTGGCGGCCGGAACGGCCCGCGCCCAGGCTCCCGCGGCGTTCCTCGACCCCACCCTGAAGCCCGAGGCCCGCGCCGCCGCCCTGGTCTCGGCCATGACGCTGGAGGAAAAGGCTTCGCAATTGAAGCACGCCGCCCCGGCCATCCCGCGCCTCTCCGTGCCGGCCTACAACTGGTGGAGCGAAGGGCTGCACGGCGTGGCGCGGGCGGGCGAGGCCACGGTCTTCCCGCAGGCGATCGGCATGGCGGCCACCTGGGACGTCCCGAGGATCCACGGCGTGGCCGACACCATCGCCACCGAGTTCCGCGCCAAGTACGTGGAGAAGCGCGCCCCCGACGGCGGCTCGGCCCAGTATCGCGGCCTGACCGTCTGGTCGCCCAACATCAACATCTTCCGCGACCCGCGCTGGGGCCGGGGCCAGGAGACCTGGGGCGAGGACCCCTACCTGACCGCCGAGCTGGGCGTGGCCTTTGCCACCGGCCTGCAGGGCGACGACCCGACCTATTACAAGACCGTGGCCACGGCCAAGCACTTCGCCGTCCACAGCGGGCCCGAGGCCGACCGCCATCGCGACGACGTCCACCCCTCGGCCCACGACCTCGAAGACACCTACCTGCCGGCCTTCAAGGCGCTGGTGACCCGGGCCAAGGTGGAGTCGGTGATGTGCGCCTACAACGCCGTCGACGGCGCGCCGGCCTGCGCCAACACCCCGCTGCTGGCCGACCGGCTGCGGCGCGACTGGGGCTTTTCCGGCCACGTGGTCTCGGACTGCGCGGCCATCGCCGACGTCTTCCTGCCCACCTCGCACGGCTATGTGAAGACCGCCGAGCAGGCCGCCGCCGTCAGCATCAAGGCGGGCACCGACCTGTTCTGCGCCGAGTTCGGGGAGAACAAGAGCAGCGACATCGGCCCGATCGTCCAGGCCGTGAAGGACGGCCTGGTCAGCGAGGCCGAACTGGACCAGGCGGTCCGCCGGCTGTTCGTCGCCCGCCTGAAGCTGGGGCTGTTCGACCCGCCCGAGCGCGTGCCCTATTTCAAGATCACGGCGGCCGAGAACGACACCCCGGCCCACCGCGCCCTGTCGCTGGAGACGGCCAAGGCCGCGATGGTGCTGCTGAAGAACGACGGCCTCTTGCCACTGAAGACCGCCCCGGCGCGGATCGCGGTGATCGGCCCAAACGCCGACAGCGTCGACGCCCTGGTCGGCAACTACAACGGCACGCCGTCCAAGCCGGTCACCGTGCTGGCGGGGCTGAAGGCGCGGTTCCCGGACGCCCGGATCGACTTCGTCGAGGGCACGGGCTGGACCGCGGCCCCGCGCGAGGACGTGCCGAACGGCGTGTTGAAGGACCTGAAGGTCGAGACCTTCCAGGGCCTGGATCTGACCGGTCCCGCCGGCGCCGCCGAGCCCGCGGCCAACGCGTCGTTCAGCTGGGGCCGGCCCCAGCGCCAGGCGCGGACCACCTCGATGCGCTGGACCGGGACCCTGGTCCCGACCGAGACGGGCGTCCACCGCTTCTCGGTCACCGGCGAGGGCGGCTACCGGGTGATCGTCGACGGCAAGACCGTGGTCGACGCCTGGACCCGGGCCAAGGACTCCGCGCCCGACGGCGAGGCGGTCCTGACGGCCGGCAAGGCCAGCCGGATCGTGGTCGAGGCCACCCAGTCGGGCGACCGGGGCGACATGCGCCTGCAGTGGAGCCGGCCCAGCCGCGGCGCCGACGCCGCCGTGGCCGCGGCCAAGGCCGCCGACCTGGTGGTCTTCGTCGGCGGGCTGACGGCCAAGCTGGAAGGCGAGGAGATGTCGGTGCGGGCCAAGGGCTTCGCCGGCGGCGACCGCACCAGCCTGGACCTGCCCGCCCCGCAGGAGGGGCTGCTCGAGCGCCTCCAGACCACCGGCAAGCCGGTCGTCCTTGTGCTGATGAACGGCTCGGCCCTGAGCGTGAACTGGGCCGACGCCCACCTGCCGGCCATCGTCGAGGCCTGGTATCCGGGCGGCGAGGGCGGCCGGGCGGTGGCCGACCTGCTGGCGGGCGACTTCAGCCCGGCGGGGCGCCTGCCGGTCACCTTCTACCGCTCGGCCGACCAGCTGCCGGCGTTCAAGGACTACACGATGGCCGGACGCACCTACCGCTACTTCGGCGGCGAGGCGCTGTATCCGTTCGGCTACGGCCTCAGCTACACCCGGTTCAGCTACGGCGCGCCCGTGCTGGCGCGGACGGCGGTCAAGGCGGGCGAGGACCAGATGGTGGCGGTCGAGGTCACCAACAGCGGGGCGCGCGACGGCGACGAGGTGGTGCAGCTCTATGTCACGCGCGACGTGGCCGGGGCGCCGGCGCGGGCGCTGAAGGGCTTCACGCGCGTCCACCTGAAGGCGGGCGAGACCAAGCATGTGGCGTTCAAGCTGGACGCCCTGGCGATGAGCACGGTCGCGGCCGACGGCGCGCGCAGCGTCCAGCCGGGCCCGGTGAAGCTGTGGATCGGCGGCGGGCAGCCGGTGACGCGGGCGGGGATGGAGCGGGCGCCGGGCGTGGACGCGACGTTCACCGTGGAGGGGACGAAGGGGTTGGCGAACTGATTATTGATCCGCTCATCCCGGCGAATGCCGGGACCCAGATGGAATGGCTTTGAGGCTGACGCCAAGAGCGCTGAGCTCTTCCAATCAGCCACTCGGCTTTGTGATCTGGGTCCCGGCATTCGCCGGGATGAGCGGCATCAAAAAAGGAACCTCACACCACCTTTGCCAACAACCCCAGCTCCCCCGCCTTCATCACCGCTTCCTGCCGCTTCACCACCCCCAGGCGCTTCTTCGCCGCCTCGATGTGGTGGTGCACGGTGCGGGGCGAGAGGGTCAGGATCGCGCCGATCTCCCAGTCGGTCTTGCCCCGGCTGGCCCAGTACAGGCACTGGGCCTGGCGCTCGGAGATCACCCCGTAGTCGGGGTTATCGTCCTGCAGCTCCCAGTGCTTGAGCATGATGGTGCCGAACACCGTGGCCAGGCTCTCGACCACGGCGCGGGCGGTAGGGTCGGTGGTGGTCGCCTCGGTGGCCATGCGGATCAGCACCTCGTGGCCGGCCGGGCCGAACACCCGCACCACATAGCCGTCGTTCATGCCGAACTCCGACGCCTCGCCCCACATGGCCCGGGCGCGGTTGTCGCCCAGCGGCTTGGCGTCGGTCCAGGCGAAGGCGCGGGTCGATTTCTGCAGCAGCTTGATGCACGGGTCGTGGACCACGTGCCGCTCGCCCCAGTAGCGGGCGTCCCAGGCGTCGAAGTCTCGGCGGCTGAGGGTGGGCGGCTCGCGGCCCAGCTGCTCGGCGTTGATCAGGGTGGCGCAGAAGCGGTCGTAGCCGAAGGCCGCGATCGCCCGGCCGAAATGCGCCTCGACCTCGTCGGGCCCCGCATAGTGCGGCGCCTTGCTGAGGAAGCTCCAGGCTTCCTGTTCGGCGGTGTTCAACACGTGGAGATACTCGGCCCCTCGAGGAGGGCAGAGTAGGGGATGAAGCGGGGATCGGCCAGGGGGAGGCGATGGGGGCTCACCCACTTGCCCCCACCTGACCGCTACGCGGTCTGTCCGCCCCCATAGGGGGCGGATGCCTCTTCCCCCTCCGGGGGAAGACGACCGCGAAGCGGTCCGTAGGGGGCAAGTGTTCGCCGCGCTTAAGCCGCCGGCTTGCGCCGCAACCGCGCCAGCCGCCGCAGCCGCCGCCAGAACCGGGTCTTCTCCGGCTCGGGATAGGGCTGCAGGTTCTTGTAGAACTCCTCGGCGCAGGCGCGCCACGAGAAGCCCTCGGCGAACTTGCGGACCGCGGCGTGGTCGATGTCGAGGCACGCCAGGCAGGCCTCGCGCAGGCCGTCGGTCTGGCCCGGCGCCAGGACGCCGGCGCCGGAGCCGGGGATGATGTCGATCGGCCCGGGGGCCGAGAACGCCGCCACCGGCACGCCGGCGGCCATGGCCTCCAGGATCACCAGGCCGAAGGTGTCGGTCAGGGACGGGAAGCAGAAGACGTCGGCGCAGGCGAAATAGCGGCCCAGCTCCTCGCCGAACTTGGCGCCGGTGAACACCACGTCGGGATATTTCTCGGCCAGCTCCTCGCGCTGGGGACCGTCGCCGACGATCACCTTGGTGCCGGGCAGGTCCAGGCTGGCGAAGGCCTCGATGTTCTTCTCCACGGCCACGCGGCCGACATTGAGGAAGATCGGCCGGGCCAGGCCCTCGAACACGTCCGGCTCACCCTCGACGCGGGGCTTGAACACGTCGGTGTCGACGCCCCGGGTCCAGGGCGAGATGTTGCGGAAGCCGTGGCGCACCAGCTCGTCGCGCATGGTGGGGGTGGCGACCATCAGGCGGCCCGACGGCTTGTGGAACCAGCGCATGTAGGTGTAGCCGGCCGACAGCGGCAGCGGCAGGCGGGCGGAGACGTACTCGGGGAACCGGGTGTGGTAGCTGGTCGTGAACGGCAGCTTCCATTCCAGGCAGATGCGGCGGGCGGCCAGGCCGATCGGACCCTCGGTGGCGATGTGGATCGCCTCGGGCTCGAACGACTTGAAGCGCTCCATCACCGGCTCGTAGGCGCCGATGGCCAGCTTGATCTCCGGATAGGTCGGAAGCGGGAAGGTGGGGAACTGGTCGGGGCTGACGACATCGACCTCATGGCCCATGGCCTTCAGCTCGGCCATCACCTTGGTGAGGGTCCGGACCACGCCATTGACTTGGGGTTCCCAGGCATCGGTTGCGAGTAGTATCCGCATCAGGCGGCGGCAGGCTCCGGTATCGGGGGCTCGAGGGTGAGCGCCCGCGCCCGGTCGATAACCGACCAGGACCTAAGCTTTGACCATTCCAGTATTTCGAGCCGTCCGTCCAGATGCTCCACGAGCGCGGTGCAGCTTTCCACCCAATCGCCGTCGTTCACATAGAGCACGCCGTCGATCTCGCGCATCTCGGCCTTGTGGATGTGGCCGCAGATGACGCCGTCCACGCCGCGCCGCCGGGCCTCGTCGGCGACGGCCGCCTCGAAGTTCTCGATGAACTGCAGGGCGTTCTTCACCTTGACCTTCAGGAAGGCCGACAGGCTCCAGTAGCCGAAGCCCAGCCGGCGACGGGCGCGGTTGAGCAGGGTGTTGAGCATCAGGATGGTCCGGTACGACCAGTCGCCCAGGAAGGCCAGCCACTTGGCGTGCTGCACAACCCCGTCGAACTCGTCGCCGTGCACCACCAGGTAGCGCTTGCCGTCGGCGGCCTCGTGGATCACGTCGCGGGCCACCACCACCCCGCCGAAGTGCACGCCGCAGAAGTCGCGCACCCGGTCGTCGTGGTTGCCGGGCACGTAGATCACCTCGACGCCCTTGCGCGCTAGGCGCAGGATCTTCTGGACCACGTCGTTGTGGGCCTGGGGCCAGTACCAGCCGCTGCGCAGCTTCCAGCCGTCGATGATGTCGCCCACTAGGAACAGCTTGTCGCATTCGACGTGGCGGATGAAGTCCAGCAGCAGCTCGGCCTGGCAGCCGCGGGTGCCCAGGTGGATGTCGCTGATGAAGACCGAGCGGTAGCGGCGGATCTCGATGTCGGTGTCGGTGACCATGTGCCCCTCCAGCGGTTCAGGTCGGCGTTCGGCCTCCGGTCCCCCCGGACCAGCCATGCTCCGGCGCGCCCCGGTGTCCTGGGGGGCCATGAGCCGGCGATTAAGCTGATTGCATGTCGCTTTCGTGAAACGGCGATCCGCACACGGCGCGACGCTGCGTCGCACAAGCGCCCGAAATTTCACCATTGGATAAATCTTGTTGGACAAGGCAAAGCTTTGCCAGCCCAATGCTGTTGCAGCGCAACATCGCTTTCACTAGATCAAGAGTCATGGACGCCGCTCGCCTCGCCAAGGACACGCCCAAGTCGCTGAAGACCCGGGCGCGCATTCTCGACCAGGCGATGCGTCTGATCGCCGAGATCGGCTACCACGCCGCGACCAATCCGGTGATCGCCGACGCCGCCGGCCTGACGCGCGGGGCGATGCTGTACCACTTCCCCACCCGCGAGGCCCTGGTCGAGGCGGCCGTGGCCCACGTCCAGGCCGAGCGCTCGGCCCTGTTCCGCGCCGCCGCCGACACCCTGCCCCAGGGCGCCGACGTCACCGAGCACGCGATCGACAGCTACTGGGACCTTTTGCACACCGTGCCGTTCCTGGCCTTCGCCGAGCTGGAGGCCGCCGGCCGCACCGACCCCGCCGTCCAGGCCCTGCTGGCCCCGGCCCAGGCCGAGTTCGACCGCGCCCAGGCGGGCGACCACTTCCTGAAGATCCTCCACGCCGGGGCGGGGCCCAGATTCCAGGCGTCGCGGGATCTGGCGCGGTTCATGCTCGAGGGGTTGGCCCGGGCGTCCCTGACCTACGACAACGACGGCCGGCGCGAACGCCTGCTGATGCTGATCAAGCGGGCCACGCACATGCTGAACCGCAAGGGGGACGTGCAGGATTTGTGGCCGGACTGAGGTCAGTCCCCGGCGAGCGAGTCCGGACGCTCGTAGAGGATTTCGGGAAGATCGGTAGCGATCACCTCTAGGCAGAGGTTCTGGCCGCTCAAAAGGAAGTGACGCAGCACGCCGCCGCTCAGGGCGGTCAGCCCATTGGCCATTTCGTCCAGATAGGCGCTTCGGGCGATCTCGTAGGCGAACGAGATCCGCACGCCCTCCTCGCTTCGCTGGTCCCAGTAGGGAAGAAGTTCGCGCTCGTCGCAAACGCGGTAGCTGACGGGGTCTTCGACCACCACCCAGGCCGAGCCGCTGTCGCCCTCGTACTCGGCGATCAGGCGCCGTTGCACGCCGGGCCGGTGACGGATGTCGAACAGGTCTCCACCGCCCTTCCAGCCGCCGCGCCATCCCAGTTGGACGTCGAGCGAATTGAAACCGGAGGGCGTCCGGAGGGGGCTTTGAATTTCGGTCGTCATGAAGGGCCTTGAGAGAGCTTCCGGGCGGGTCGTTCGAGAAACCCATCCGGCCCGGATGGGCCTCACCTTAAACCCTTGGTGGATCGGAGCTCTGGCGTCTGGCCGTGTCAAGGACGGCGCGTCGCGCCGCCGCGGCGCGGCCGCCGGAGGCGGTCCTTGACACGGCCAGACGCCAGGGCGAGCTCGCCTCCAAGGGTCTAAGGCGAGGCCTCGCCGCTGGCGGATGACGTCTGGGGTGTTTCCGGGGGCGCGTTTCTTGAACCCTCTCTCTTTGAGAGAGGGAGGGGCCCGCCGCGAAGCGGTGGGAGGGTGAGTGGTTACACTCTCTCAGGACCCAGCTCTGACGGAACAGCGACATCGACGGTGGGAAGGTGACCTCCTTTGAAGGCGCCCAACCGCTCCGGACTCTCCGGTTGGCGGTGAAACCACTCACCCTCCCACCGCCTCCGGCGGCGGGCCCCTCCCTCTCTCAAAGAGAGAGGGATTCAGACCCTTGCCCTCTAATCCTCGATCGCCTCCTCGCCCTGCGCCTCCAGCCGCGCCACCCCGGCCTTCATCGCCTCCAGCTGCTCCGCCGGATGTCCCGTCCAGCCCGTGACCTCGCCGAGGATCCGCAAGGGGTCGCGGGTGCGGAAGGACTGGCTCGGATTGCCCGGGAATTTCTTGTCGGTCAGGTTGGGGTCATTCTCCAGCGGGCCGGTCGGCTCGACAACGTAGATGCGGCCCCGCCCCGCGCCCTGGGCCAGTTCCGCGCCCCAGACGGCGGCGTCCAGGGTGGCGCTGACATAGGCGAAGGCCGCGGGCCGGCGCCGGCCGAAGTTGGAGGCGTGGCCGGGGGCGATCAGGTCGTGGCCCTTCAGGTCGGCCTTGGTGCCGTGGAAGAAAGCCTGGACGAACGGGGTGGCTGCGGTGGTCATCGATCAGGGGCCCTTCTGAGACCGGGAACCGAGGTTCCCGCCAGGGCGCCACAGACTGCGCATAAATCGCCGGCCGCCAATTCTTGAACTTGGGTTTTTCAGCCCCAGATCAGTACCAGGCGAGGGGCTCACAGCCGTCCGCGCCGTCCCCCCTTCAGTTTGTCCAGCGCCCGCCGGGCGTGCTCCGCCTGGGCGGCCACCGGCGCCATAGCGGCGTTCAGCGGCTCCAGCGACAGGTCGGCGGGTGTTCCGGGCGCCGTGACGGCCTTGGTCGGGGCCGCGCGCGGCGTCGGTTCCAGCAGGGCCACCTTGCGGCCCATGACGGCGATCGCGCCGACGGCCTTGGCCCGGTCGAGGGCCGCGCGGATCTCGGCGGGATCGACGCTGCGTTCGATGATGGCCCAGGCGGCGTCCAGCGCGTCCATGAGCTTGGTCTGCAGGGCCTGGCGCCAGGCGATGGCCGGGGTCAGGGGCGGAGCGGGGGTGTGTTGGGTCTGGTTCATGCCCCTAGTGTGCGGCCGTCCCGGAGGGTGGGGATCGGAAACGTGCGTTTTCGTGTAGCGCGTTGATTTCGTTGAGGGCGGGTTTGGAATTTGCGGGGATAGAGGCGTCTCGGCCGACTTGGGGGACACACACTCACGGCAAGGCGGGCGAAGATTCGTCGAGGCCGTGGGGTGAGTGTGTGTCCCCTTCTTCAGTCACGACCCCTGTGGATAACTTCCGCGCCTACGCCTTCAGCGCCCGGGGCAGCACCTGGGCGAAATAGTCCAGTTCGGCGGGGCTGGCGGTGCCCACGCGGATCCAGGTGGGGTGGCGAGGGCTGTCGAACACCCGCACCTCGACGCCCAGCGACGCCAGGGTCTTCTGGAAGGCCAGGTTCGGCCGGCCGCAGTCCACGAAGACGTAGGTGCCGTGCGAGGGCAGGCAGGTCAGGCCGTTGGCGCGGCAGATCGCGTAGATCTTCTCGCGGCAGCCCTCCAGATAGGCCTTGGTCCCGGCCAGATAGGCGGGGTCGCCGTAGCAGGCCAGGGCGGCGGCCAGGCCGGGGCGGCCCTTGTGGGTGGGGATCAGGCTCTTCAGCTGCCTGATCCGCTCGGGCTGGGCGATCACGAAGCCCACCCGCAGGCCGGCCATGCCATAGACCTTGGAGAAGGTGCGGGCCACGACCACGTCGTGACCGGCCCGCACCAGGTCGACCATCGAGCAGCGCGCCGGGTCGGGGCTGATCTCGATATAGGCCTCGTCGACGATCACTGGGCAGATCTTGGCGGTCTCGACGCAGAAGGCGCGCAGGGCGTCGGGGTCGAGCAGGAGGCCGGTCGGGTTGTTCGGGTTGCAGACATAGATCGCCCCTGGGACCGTCCCGGCCCCGGTCTTCCTCGCGCCCAGGGCCGCGAGGTCGATCTGGTTGTCGGCGGCCAGCGGGACCCAGTCCAGCCTGGCGCCCCGGCGCTCGGCGTAGAGCAGCGGCGTGGCGTAGCTGGGTTGGGGCGAGACGATCGGACCCGCCTTGGCGAACTCGGCCGACAGCAGCGACAGAGCCTCCAACGAGCCGTTGCACAGGCCCACCTGGTCGGGCGACACGCCTTCCCGTTTCGCGATGGCCGCGATCAGCGGCGGCTCCAGCTCCCAGGCGTAGTAGGCGGCCTCGGTCACGGCCTTGGCGGCGGCCTGGCGGGCGGCGGGGCTGGGGCCGTACGGGTTCTCGGTGACGCCCAGATGGGCGCGGATGGCGGGCGGGGCGGTCGGGTCGACCGAGGTCTCGGCGGCGGCGGCCAGAAAAGGAACCAGCGCTGTTCCACCGGTCAGGGCCGCCAATGCGCTTCGCCGCGTCGTGTCCATCTTTCGATCCCCATACGTTTGTCATCCCGGAAGCCCCGCAGGGGCTGTCCGGGACCCAGGGGACTGGGCGGAAGCGTTGCGGTTCACCTGGGTCCCGGACAAGCGCTGCGCGCTTTCCGGGATGACAACCCTTCAAGCGCGGACGGCAGTCGAGCAGCGGTTCGTGACAGGATCAACCGGCCAATCAGGAAAGGCTTATCGGCAACGCCGTCGTGAACTTGATCTGCTCCATCGCGAAGCTGGACGACACGTCGGTGAGCGGGGCGGTGGCGATCAGGCGGCGGTAGAAGCGGTCGTAGGCGGCGATGTCGCGGACCACGACCTTGAGCAGATAGTCGACGTCGCCGCTCATCCGATAGAACTCGACCACCTCGGGCAGGGCCTTGGCGCCGTTGGCGAAGGTCTCCAGCCACGCCTCGTCGTGGCGGCCTGTCTTCACGGCCACGAACACCGTCAGCGGCAGGTCCAGGGCGTCGCGGTCGATCAGGGCGACGCGGGCGGTGATCACCCCGCTGTCCTGCAGCCGCTTGACCCGCTTCCAGCACGGCGTCTGGGACAGGCCCACCCGCTCGGCCAGCTCGGCGATGGGCACGGTGGCGTCCTGCTGTAGGATGGCCAGCAGGCGTCGGTCGATGTGATCCAGCTGTATCATTCTCTTCGTGGGTCAAAATGGAGAATGGAGTTCTCCTTGGTTACCGCGAAGCCGCGACTTCGACCATGGCATTCTCGCGAACCACGGCATCATGGAACCACGTTCTCACGGGGCCTGGACCATGCTCGACCTCTTCACCCGCCACCCACGCACCGTCGACGAGACCTATGCCGAGCACATGGGCGTGGCCTGGAGCTTCGCCGTCCCGATGCTGCTGGGCGGCGCGGCCTGCTTCATCCACGGGATCTTCCCGTTCCTGTTCGAGACCACCGGCAGCCGCTGCGTGAAGACGCTCTACACCCGCATCGCCAACCGCGGCCGCAAGTCGGCCGGGACCGAGGTCCCGAACTGGGCGGCGTTCGACGCGGTGATCTAGGGCTCAGGCGGGACGGCCTAAAAATCCCTCTCTCTATGAGAGAGGGATTCGATAGGCGGCTTCCGTCCCCACTTGTGAGCGGTCACCACACAAGCTTGTCAGAATCCGTCGTCGGCGGAGCATAATCTCCCCCTTGGCGGCGCGGCGCGCCTAGCCCAAGGTCCCGCCCGAGAGTCGGGAGGACTGAATGAGCTTCTGGAACCGCCGCAAGGCGATCGACACCGCCGGCGGCGACGCCGCGCACGCCCTGAAGAAGACCCTGAGCTGGTACCACCTGGTGGCCCTGGGCGTCGGGGCCGTCGTCGGCACCGGCATCTATACGCTCGTGGGCGACGGGGCCGGCATGGCCGGTCCGGGCGTGATGCTGTCGTTCCTGATCGCGGGCCTGGTCTGCGCCTGCGCGGCCCTGTGCTACGCCGAACTGTCGACCATGATCCCGGCCTCGGGCAGCGCCTACACCTACAGCTACGTGGCCATGGGCGAGCCGGTCGCCTGGTTCGTGGGCTGGAGCCTGATCCTCGAATACACCCTGGTCTGCGCCGCCGTGGCGGTGGGCTGGTCCGACCACGCCGCGGGCCTGTTCCGCATGGCGGGCCTGCCGGAGTTCCTGCTGTTCGGCCCGCATCACACCTTCGCCGACGGAACCCACGGCCTGATCAACCTGCCGGCCGTGATCATCTCCATGGCGGTGGCCGGGCTGCTGTCACTGGGCACGCGGGAGAGCGCGACCGTCAGCATGGTGCTGGTGGTGATCAAGATCGCGGCCCTGGTCCTGTTCATCGCCCTGGCCCTGCCGGCGTTCAACGCCGGTCATTTCACGCCCTTCATGCCCAACGGCTTCGGTGCTCACACGCTTCCCGGCGCCGATGAGGCCAAGGTCGGGGTGATGGCCGCCGCCAGCGTGATCTTCTTCGCCTTCTACGGTTTCGACGCGGTCTCGACCGCCGCCGAGGAGACCAAGGATCCCAAGCGCGACCTGACGATCGGCATCGTCGGCTCGATGCTGGCCTGCTCGGTGATCTACATGGTCGTGGCGGCCGCCGCGATCGGCGCCTCGCCCACCGAGGTCTTCTCCAAGGTCGGCGCGCCGCTGGTCTTCATCCTGCAGAGCCTGGGCCATCCGGCCATGGCCCAGGTGGTGGCCCTGGCCGCCGTGGTCGCCCTGCCGACCGTGATCCTGGCCTTCATGTACGGTCAAAGCCGCATCTTCTTCGTGATGTCCCGCGACGGCCTGCTGCCCGAGGCCCTGTCGCGGGTGAACACCAGGACCGGCACCCCGGTCATCATGACCCTGCTGACGGGCGTCCTGGCGGCGGGCATCTCGGGCCTGCTGTCGCTGAAGGAGATCGCCTCCCTGGCCAACGCCGGCACCCTGGCCGCCTTCATCGCCGTGGGCCTGTCGGTGATCATCCTGCGGATGCGCGACCCGAATCGGCCGCGGGTGTTCGCCACGCCGCTGTGGCAATTGGTGGCGCCCGGCGCCATCCTCGGCTGTCTCTATCTGTTCTACAGCCTGCCTTCGAAGACCCAGCGCTACTTCCTGTACGCCCACCTGATCGGGGCGGCGGTGTACTTCCTGTACGGGGTGCGACGCAGCGCCCTGGCGCGGGCCGAGGCCGGAAAGGTGTAGACCAGACTCGGGACGATCTCTGGGGGTGATTTTGCAGCGTTTCGTCCGGTCCATCCTGTATCGACCCAGCGTCTGGGCGCTGCTCGTCCTGGCGCCGCTGGCCGCGTGCGGCGGCGGTGGCGGCGGGGGACCCTCGCCGGGCGTCGTCACGCCGCCCCCTCCACCGCCTCCACCTCCACCTCCGCCGCCGCCGCCTCCGCCGCCCCCGCCGACCTACCCCACCTCGGGCGGCGCCGAGTACCAGCGCGGCTGGAACCTGGGCGCGATCCACGCCGACAGCGCCTACGCCAAGGGCGCGACCGGCCAGGGGATCACCGTGGCGGTGGTCGACACCGGGGTCGACGCCAGCCAGCCCGACCTGGTCGGGGCGGTGTCGGCCGACTCCACCGACATCGTCGGCCGCGGCCAACTGGTCGGAACCAGCCGCCACGGCACCCGCGTGGCCGACATCATCGCCGCGCGCTTCAACGGCGCGGGCACGATCGGCGTCGCCTACGCCTCGACCATCCTGTCGATCCGGGCCGACGACAGCCGCGTGGCCACCGTCGGCTGTCCCGAATGCGTGTTCGATTCCGACACCCTGGCCGACGCCCTCGACTACGCCGTGGCCAAGGGCGCCCGGGTCGTGAACCTGTCGCTGGGCGGCGACGGCCCCGAAGGCCCCCGGTTCGAGGGCGCCCTGGCCCGCGCGGTGGCCGCCGGGGTGGTGATCGCCGCCTCGTCGGGCAATGACGGCGCGGCCGAATCCTCATGGCCGGCCCGTTACGCCGTCGACCCGCGCTACGCCGGCTCGGTGATCGCGGTCGGCGCCCTGACCCAGGCCGGGGTGATGGCCAGCTATTCCAACAAGGCCGGCTCGGCCGCCAACGGCTACCTGTCCGCGCCCGGCGACAGCATCACCACCGAGTGCGACACCACCGGCTGCGTGTCGGTCTCGGGCACCTCGTTCGCCGCGCCGCAGGTCTCGGGCGCCCTGGCCCTGCTGATGCAGGCCTTCCCCAACCTCTCGGGCCGCGACGCGGTCGACATCCTGCTGCGCACCGCCGCCGACCTGGGGACCGCCGGAACCGACTCCACTTACGGCCGGGGCGGCCTGGACCTGGCCCGGGCCTTCGCGCCGGTGGGGACCAGCAGCCTGTCCCTGCCCGACGGCGCGACCGCGCCCCTAACCGGGCCCGGCGTCGGCGGCAATGTGGGCTCGGCCTTTGGTTCGGCCCTGCGGCGCACCGACGGCCTGACCACGGTGATCCACGACGACTACAAGCGCCTGTTCTCGGTCGACCTGGCCGCCGGCGTTCCCAGCCAGCGGCGCGGCGCCCTGCTGACCCCGCCGCCGATCCAGGCCTCCAGCCAGGTGGTGGTGGGCGGGCCGGCCCTGGGCGGGCTGAACCTGGCGGTCTCGGTGGAGGGGCCGGTGTTCGACGAGCGCGCCCACGAGCCCGAGCCGTCCCTGACCCTGGGGCCCCAGCCGATGCGCTCGATGCGGGTGCAGGCGGCGTTCGGGCGCCTCAGCTTCTCCAACTGGACCGGCGAGGGCGGGGCCCCGGCCCCGGCGGGCCCGGCCGGCCGCGACGCGTTCCAGACCATCGCCCAGCCCGACCGCAGCACCCAGGCCGCCCTGCGCCTGGGCCGCTTCGCCCTGCTGGCCGAACAGGGCTCGGCCCATCCGCGCCGGCCGCTGCAGATCACCGAAATCCAGGGTTCGTCCTACGCCTCGGCCACCGGCATGATGCAGATCGGCGACGCCCTGCTCAGCCTGACCGGCGGCTCGCTGGACGAGCCCCTGGGCCCGCTGGGCTCGTACCTGACGCCCGGCACGACCCTGGCCTTGCCGGCCCGGACCCGGTTCGGGGCGGCGGCGCTCGACCTCTATCCGCGTCCCGGCCTGTCGCTGCACGCCGACCTGTCGATCGGCCGCACGGGCGTGGAGGGGGGCCTGCTGTCGCTGGACCGCGCGATCAGCAGCGCCTGGCGGCTGGAGGCCGGCGCCGACTGCGCCCTGATCGGCTGGTCCTGCTCGCGCCTGACCTTCGGCGTCTCCCAGCCCCTGCGCATCGAGAGCGGCAAGTTCCAGGCCACGCTGGCCGACGTGCCCCTGGCCTATGACGACCCGATCACCTTCTCGACCCGCCGCTTCAGCGCCGCCCCCGACGGCCGCGAACTGGACCTGACGGCGGGCGTGGAGCGCGCCTTCGGCCCGCTGCGCTCGCTGGTTCTGCGCACCAGCCTGGCCCTGCAGCCGGGCCACCAGGCCGACGCGCCGCCGGAGCTGGGGGCGATGGCGACCTGGCGATCGCGGTTCTAGGCCTTGAATCCCTCTCTCAAAGAGAGAGGGAGGGGCCCGCCGCGTAGCGGTGGGAGGGTGAGAGGTTTCACCGCTGGCCGGCAAATCCAGGGCTGTTGAGCGCCTCAAACCTGTTCAGATGTCCACCACGATGCGGTCGTCGAAGCGCGGCAGCCTTCGTCGGAGCTTGTTCTGAGGGGCTGTAACCACTCACCCTCCCACCGCCTTCGGCGGCGGGCCCCTCCCTCTCTCAAAGAGAGAGGGATTCAAGTGGCCCCCTTCCTTTCCGCCGTTCCGTCGCTACAGTCCGCTCAAAACAAATGTTTGAAGCGGAAGGAACGCCATGGCCCTGGACCTCGAGACCCGCGAGCAGCTGATCGACACGGTCCGCCGTTTCGTCGCCGAGCGGCTGCGCCCGATCGAGGCCAAGGTGGCCGAGGACGACGCCGTGCCGGCCGAGGTCGTCGAGGAGATGAAGGGCCTGGGCCTGTTTGGCCTGTCGATCCCCGAGGACTTCGGCGGCCTGGGCCTGAACATGGAGGAGGAGTGCCTGGTCGGGATCGAGCTGGGCCGCGCCTCGCCGGCCTTCCGCTCGGTGTTCGGCACCAATGTCGGCATCGGCAGCCAAGGGCTGGTGATGTTCGGGACCGACGAGCAGAAGGCCAAGTGGCTGCCGGGCATCGCCTCGGGCGAGATCGTCACCAGCTTCGCCCTGACCGAGCCGGAAGCCGGGTCCGACAGCGCCGCCGTCCAGACCCGCGCCACGCGGGACGGCGACGACTATGTGCTGAACGGCGGCAAGCGGTTCATCACCAACGCCGGCAAGGCCTCGCTGTTCACGGTGATGGCCCGCACCAATCCCGAGGCCAAGGGCGGCAGCGGCGTTTCGGCGTTCCTGGTGCCGCGCGACCTGCCGGGCCTGGAGGTCTCCAAGCCCGAGAAGAAGATGGGCCAGCAGGGCGCCCACATCCACGACGTCACCTTCGACAATGTCCGCGTGCCGGCCTGGAACCGGCTGGGCGCCGAGGGCGAGGGCTTCAAGGTGGCCATGCAGGTGCTGGACCGGGGGCGGCTGCACATCTCGGCGGTCTGCGTGGGCGTGGCCGAGCGGCTGATCGCCGACTGCGTGGCCTACGCCTCCGAGCGCAAGCAGTTCGGCGCGCCGCTGGCCAGCTTCCAGATGGTCCAGGCGATGATCGCCGACAGCAAGACCGAGGCCCTGGCGGCCCGCGCCCTGGTCCTTGAGACCGCCCGCCTGCGCGACACGGGCGCGGGCGTGACCCTGGAAGCGGCGGCGGCCAAGCTGTTCGCCTCGGAGATGGTGGGCCGGGTGGCCGACCGGGCGGTGCAGATCTTCGGCGGGGCCGGCTATGTCGCCGACTACGGCATCGAACGCCTGTACCGCGACGTGCGGATCTTCCGGATCTACGAGGGCGCCAGCGAGATCCAGAAGCTGGTCATCGCCCGCGAGACGCTGAAGCGGGGCGGGTAGGGGCCGCGCGGCCGTTTGTCGCGCGCCCTCCGGCTTTGATCCTAGTCAAACTGTTAACCATGTCGGCTCGATACGGGCCCCTTAGTCTGTAAGGGAATCCGCGTCATGAGCCGTGATACGTCGCTGAACGAGCGCCTCGCCTTCATGGAGCTGGACCACGACGCGCGCGGCGCGCTGCGGTCGGTGGCGCCGGTGATCGAGCGCGAGATCGGCGCGGCGCTGGGCGGCTTCTACGGCAAGGTCCGCAAGACGCCCGAGACCAACGCCTTCTTCGCCGACACGAGGCAGATGGACCAGGCCAGCGCCCGCCAGCAGGGGCATTGGCGCTCGATCGCCAAGGCCGAGTTCGGCGACGACTACGGCCAGGCGGTCAAGACGGTCGGCCAGGTCCACGCCCGCATCGGCCTGGAGCCGCGCTGGTACATCGGCGGCTACGCCCTGGTGGCCGACCACCTGATGCGCGCCGTGGTCAAGGACCAGTGGCCCAAGGGCATGTTCGCCAATGCCGGCGACGGCGGCGCCAAGGCCGGGGCGGCGGTCTCGGCCCTGATGAAGGCCGTGATGCTGGACATGGACATCGCCATCTCGACCTACCTGGAAGAACTGGACGCCAAGCGGAAGGCGCTGGAGACCGAGCGGGCCCGCGACGCGGCGAACCAGGGCGCGATCGTCTCGGCCCTGGGCGAGGCCCTGGCCCGCGTGGCGCGCGGCGACCTGACGGCCCGCGTCGGCGGCGAGGTGGCCCCGGAGTTCCAGGCCCTGCAGTCGGACTTCAACAACGCCATGCGGATCATGGAGGAGGCGATGGGCCAGGTGGCCGGCGCCACCGAGGGCATCCGCCTGGGCGCCGACGAGATCGGCCACGCCGCCGACGACCTGTCGCGCCGCACCGAGCAGCAGGCGGCCAGCCTGGAACAGACCGCCGCGGCGCTGGACCAGATCACCGCCACCGTCCGCACCACGGCCAGCGGCGCCAAGCAGGCCTCGACCGTGATCGCCGCGGCCAAGACCGACGCCGAGCGCTCGGGCGAGGTGGTCAGCGACGCCGTCAGCGCCATGGGCCAGATCGAGACCTCGTCGCGCGAGATCGGCAAGATCCTGGGCGTGATCGACGAGATCGCGTTCCAGACCAACCTCCTGGCCCTGAACGCGGGCGTCGAAGCCGCCCGGGCGGGCGACGCCGGCCGCGGTTTCGCGGTCGTGGCGCAGGAAGTCCGGGCCCTGGCCCAGCGCTCGGCCGACGCGGCCAAGGAGATCGAGAACCTGATCTCGACCTCGACCCGCCAGGTCGAGGCGGGGGTCAGCCTGGTCGGCCAGACCGGCGAGGTCCTGCGCGGCATCGTCGGCAAGGTGGCCGAGATCGACGACCTGGTCACCGGCATCGCCTCGTCGGCCCAGGAGCAGTCCACGGGCCTGCACCAGGTCAACATCGCCGTGAACCAGATGGACCAGGTCACCCAGCAGAACGCCGCCATGGTCGAACAGACCACGGCCGCGACCCACTCGCTGAAGGGCCAGTCGGCCGAGCTGGGCCGTCTTCTGGGCGGCTTCACCCTGTCGGGCGTCCGCCCGGCGGCGGTGTCCACCCCCGCCGCCCGCCCCGCGCCCGCGCCCGCGCCTCGCCCGGCGATGTCCCGCCCCGGCTCCACGGCCCCCCTGCGCCGGGCGTCCGGCAACACCGCCCTGGCGGTGGACGAGGGCTGGCAGGAGTTCTAGAGGCGCCCACCAAATCCCTCTCTCTTTGAGAGAGGGAGGGGCCCGTCGCCGTCAGGCGGTGGGAGGGTGAGTGGTTTCACCGCCAGCCGGAAAATCCCGATTCCTTCCGTTGCGGGGTCTCGAAGGACGAGCTCAAGCTTGTCCCATGGATGCGACCGCCAACGCCCGCCGCCTTCGCCGGAACCAGACCTTTGCTGAGAAGGCGCTTTGGAAGCTGGTGCGTAACCGCCAACTGGGCGGCTTCAAGTTCGCGCGGCAAATTCCAATAGGCCGCTACTTCGCCGACTTCGTCTGCGAGGCGGGCAAGCTGATCGTCGAGCTGGACGGACCGGCTCACGAAGGGCGCGAAGATTACGACCAGCGCCGCACTCAGGACCTGGAACTCTTCGGATACGTGGTCCTGAGGTTTCCCAACGACCGGGTCCTGGTTGATCCTGGCGGGGTCGGCGAAGACATCCTGGCCGAGCTCCGTTCGGACAGGATGTAACCGCTCACCCTCCCACCGCCTTCGGCGACGGGCCCCTCCCTCTCTCTAAGAGAGAGGGATCAAGATACAGCCCCCAAACGCAAAACGCCCCCGCCGGCTCTAGCCGGAGCGTCCCCTGTAAGGACGCTCCGACGGAGCCAGCGGAGGCGTATTAAGATCCCTGGAATAAGCCCAGGGAGCTTTTGAAAGCTTACGCGCCGCCCGGGAAGCGGAACGGAACCTTCACGGTGCCGGTCTTGGCGCCCATCGGCAGCTTTTCAGCGATGCACATGGCGGCCTTGTCGAAACCCTTGCCGGCGGCGCTGTTGTCGACGACCTTGCAGTCGGCCAGCTTGCCGTCGGTGGCGGTGCATTCCAGCATCACCTGAGCGGCGTCGCGGGTGTTCGCGAATTGCTGCAGGCAACGGCCCATTTGGTCTTCAAAGCCGCCAGCCGCCGAGGCGGCTTGAGCGACGAAAAAGCTGCCAGCGATTCCCGCGGCAATAGCGATCGGATATTTCATCCCGCTGCTCCTAGTAGTGTTGTCTCGCCCTTCGGACGTCGCGTCGTCCGGACGCCTGAGCTTTTTCGCAGGTGCGAGTTAAAATATTCTGAGTCACCGAAAATTGTTTTATTTACTTATCGGTAACCACGGTTATTTGGCGAATACGGCGGTTTCACCTGAAACTAGACTCTGATTGCGTTCGCCAAGACTCCGAGCCGACTCCGCGTCCAGCCACGCCCGTACAGGAATGACTCACGCGCGCGCGCGGGCCTTTATCCCCGGAAGCCGGGGCGGGAAGGGGAGGGGCGCGGGAAATTGGGGGGTGCGACATCCCCCTGCGGCAAACGCTCTTAACCAAAGTCAGGAACTATTAGGAATATACCGTGATGATCCCCCTCGACGTTGGCGATCCGTGCGCACGGTAACGCCGCTAGAGGGGACAAAACCGATGAAGCGCTTCCGGCTCGTCGATCTTCCGTTGATCATCAAAATCGGCTTCGCGCCGGCGTTCGCCCTGCTCATGCTGGCCCTGATGGCCGGCGGAGCGATCGTCGTGCAGAAGAGCCAGTCCGCCGCGCTCAAGCAGGTCGTCGAAACCGACATGCGCGAGAACATGGAGATCCAGGCGATCTCCAAGCGGATCTCCAACATCAACGGCGAGCTCTACACGGTGCTCACTCACAAGGCCGGCAACATCGACGTCGACAAGAACGACGCTCGCATGGCCGCGATCCTGACCGAGACCGATGCGCTCAAGAAGGACCTGACCGCTCTGAAGGGCAAGCTGCCCAAGGAAGAGCAGCCGAAGATCGCCGAGCTGATCAAGTCGCTCGACGAATGCCGCAGCGCCATCGACACGGTGAGCGGCATGATCGGCGTCGACTTCAACATGGCGGTCGGCTTCATCGCCCCGTTCGAAGAACAATACGCCAAGATGACCGGCCAGCTGGACGCGGTCGTGGCCGCCGCCAACAAGCGGGTCGCCACCGAGACCGCCAAGAAGCAGGCTGAAGCCACCGCCGCGATGAGCGCCACGATCGTGCTGTCGCTGATCACCCTGGCCGCCGTGGCCGGCCTGGCCTTCATGACGGTCATGACCACCCGCAAGTCGATCGGCGACATCGCCGGCGCCACCGAGAAGCTGTCGAAGGGCGACAACACGATCGACCTGGAGAAGATGACCCGCGGCGACGAGCTGGGCGCCATCGTCCGCTCGCTGAAGGTCTTCCGCGACAACCAGATCCACCTCGAGCAGATGCGCGCCGAGCAGGAGAAGTCGGCCGCCCTGACCGCCGACGAGCGTCGCGCCAAGGAAGAGGCTTCAGCCGCCGCCGCCCGCGAGAACGCCCTGGTGGTGTCGTCGCTGGCCGAGGCCCTGGAGCACCTGGCCAAGGGCGACCTGACCTTCCGCGTCAGCGCCGACTTCCCGGGCGACTACCGCAAGCTGAAGGACGACTTCAACGCCGCCATCACCCAGCTGCAGGAAACCATCAAGGTCATCGCGGCCTCGACGGACGGCCTGCGCACCGGCGCCGACGAGATCGCCCACGCCTCGGACGACCTGTCGCGCCGCACCGAGCAGCAGGCCGCCTCGCTGGAAGAGACCGCCGCCGCCCTGGACGAGCTGACCGCGACGGTGCGCCGCACCGCCGGCGGCGCCAAGCAGGCCTCGGAAGTGGTCGCCAGCACCCGCGGCGAAGCCCAGCACTCGGGCCAGGTCGTGCACGAGGCCGTCTCGGCCATGGGCGCCATCGAGGACTCGTCCAAGCAGATCAACCAGATCATCGGCGTCATCGACGAGATCGCCTTCCAGACCAACCTGCTGGCCCTGAACGCCGGCGTCGAAGCCGCCCGGGCGGGTGACGCGGGCCGCGGCTTCGCGGTCGTCGCCCAGGAAGTCCGGGCCCTGGCCCAGCGCTCGGCCGAAGCCGCCAAGGAGATCAAGACCCTGATCTCGTCCTCGACCCAGCAGGTCAGCCAAGGCGTCAGCCTGGTCGGCCAGACCGGCGAGGCCCTGCAGCGGATCGTGGTCAAGGTCGGCGAGATCGACGCCCTGGTCACCGAGATCGCCGCCTCGGCCGCCGAACAGGCGACCGGCCTCAACGAAGTGAACACCGCCGTCAACCAGATGGACCAGGTGACCCAGCAGAACGCCGCCATGGTCGAGGAATCGACCGCCGCCACCCACTCGCTGAAGGGCGAGACCGGCGAGCTGGTGCGCCTGATCGGTCGCTTCCGGGTCGGCGACGGCCGCCAGCAGATCTCCGCCTACGAGCGTCCGCAAGCGGCCGACCCGGCCGTGCACACCCCCGCCGCCAACCCGGTGGCTGAACAGCGCGCCCGCCTCAACGCCTTCGCCCGTCCCGGACGCGGCGGCGCGGCGACGGCGGCCGCCCCCGCCGCTGACGGTTGGGAGGAGTTTTGATGTCGACCGCGATCGCCCTGCCCGAAACCCTTGATCTGAAGGCTTCGGGTCCGCTCAAGCAGGCGTTCGTCGAACGCCGCGGCCAGGACATCGAGATCCATGCGGACCAGGTCCGTCGCCTCGGCGGCCTGTGCCTGCAGGTCCTGCTGGCCGCCCGCAAGGCCTGGGCCGAGGACGGCAAACCCTTTTCGATCACCGCGCCTTCCGAGGCGTTCGTGGAAACCATCCGTCTGTTCGGGGCCGAAGGGGCTCTCCTGCAGACCGAACTTCAAGGAGCTGCATCGTGACGCGTACTGTCCTCACGGTCGATGACTCGCGCACGATGCGGGACATGCTGCGCATGGCCCTCGCCGGAGCCGGGTTCAACGTCGTCGAAGCCGTCGACGGGGAACACGGGCTGGAAGTGCTGTCCGCCCATCGCCCGGACGTGATCATCACCGACATCAACATGCCCAAGCTGGACGGCTTCGGCTTCATCGAGGCCGTGCGGGTCGACGACGACTACCGCGCGATCCCGATCCTGGTGCTGACCACGGAAAGCGACCCCAGCAAGAAGCAACGGGCTCGGGAAGCCGGCGCGACGGGCTGGATCGTCAAGCCGTTCAATCCCGAAAAGCTCGTTGAGGCGATCCGCCGCGTCGCGGCCTGATGAATCAAGTGCTCTAGGTACTGAAATACCTTTGTAGGAAGTCGGGGAATGGACGAGCTAGAGGCCATCAAGGTCACCTTCTTTCAGGAATGCGAGGAACTGCTCGCGGATCTTGAAGGCGGGCTCTTGGCCATGCAGGACGGGAACGACGACGGCGACACCGTCAACGCCGTGTTCCGGGCCGTGCACTCGATCAAGGGCGGCGCGGGCGCGTTCGGCCTCGAGCCGCTGGTGCGCTTCGCCCACGTGTTCGAGACGCTGCTCGACGCGCTGCGGTCGAACGAGATCCCCGGCACGCCGGACCTGACCGCCCTTCTGCTGCGCGCCTCGGACGTGCTGGCCGACCACGTCAGCGCCGCCCGCGGCCTGGGCGTCGTCGACATGGACGCCTCCGCCGCCATGGCCGCCGAGCTGAAGATCGCCACCGATCCCAACGCCGCCCCGGCGCCCGCTGCCGCGCCGGTGGAGGAAGCCTCGGCTCCGACCCCCGCCCCGACCTATGTGGACGCGGCCGCCCCGATCGTCATCGGCGCCGAAGACGGCCTGGACGACGACGACCTGGGCTTCGACTTCCAGCCCATGACCATCACCCTCGACGCCCAGGCCGCCGACGCGGCCGTGCTCGACGGCAATGTCTGGACGGTGTCGATCCGTCCGAAGTCGGACCTGTACCGCAAGGCCAACGAGACGGCCCTGCTGCTGCGCGAACTGAGCCGCCTGGGCCCCATCCAGGCGACCCTGGACGACAGCGCCATGCCGGCCCTGGAATTCCTCGACCCCGAAGCCGCCTACGTCACGTGGAGCGTCCGGGTCGAGACCGACCAGGGCGAAGAGGCCATCCGCGAAGTCTTCGAATTCGTCGACGGCGACTGCGACCTGGAGATCGTCCGCGGCGAGGCCCCGGTGGCCGACGTGCTGGCGACCCTGCTGGACGTCGCCGCCCCGGCTCCGGAGCCCGAACCCGTCCTCGAAGCCGCGCCGCTCGAGATCGTCGCCGAGGCTCCCGTGGTCGAGGCCCCCGTCGAGGCGCCCGCGCCGGTGGTCGAGGCCGCCGCGCCCGCCCCGGCCCCCGTCTCGGCCCCGGCCCCCGCCGCCCCGCCTGTCGCGGCCAACGCCCCGGCCGCTGCCGCAAAGCCCGCCCAGATCGACGTGCCCGGTCCGGGCCAGTCGGTGATCCGCGTCGATCCGGAACGCATCGATCGCCTGATCGACCTGGTCGGCGAGCTGGTCATTAACCAGGCCATGCTGGCGCAGCGCGTCGGCGAATACGGCATCGCCCCGTCCTCGAACCTGGCCATGGGTCTGGATGAGCTGGAACAGCTCACCCGCGAGATCCAGGACAGCGTCATGGCCATCCGCGCCCAGCCGGTGAAGTCGGTGTTCCAGCGCATGCCGCGCCTGGTCCGCGAAGTCGCCAACATGACGGGCAAGCAGGCCCGCCTGGTGATGGACGGCGAGAACACCGAGGTCGACAAGACGGTCATCGAGCGTCTGGCCGATCCGATCACCCACATGCTGCGCAACGCCATCGACCACGGGCTGGAAAGCCCCGAGGAGCGCAAGGCGGCCGGCAAGAACCCGGAAGGCGTCGTGCGCCTGGCCGCCCTGCACCGCAGCGGCCGGATCGTCATCGAGGTCCAGGACGACGGCAAGGGCATCAACCGCGAGCGGGTCCACTCGATCGCGGTCAAGAAGGGCCTGATCTCGCCGGACCTGCAGCTGACCGACGAAGAGATCGACAACCTGATCTTCCTCCCCGGCTTCTCGACCGCGGACAAGATCTCGGACGTGTCCGGCCGCGGCGTCGGCATGGACGTGGTCAAGCGTTCGGTCCAGGCCCTGGGCGGCCGGATCTCGATCACCTCGCGTCCCGGCCTGGGCTCGACCTTCACCCTCAGCCTGCCGCTGACCCTGGCCGTCCTGGACGGCATGGTGGTCGACGTCGCCGGCGAGACCCTGGTCATCCCGCTGGCCTGCATCGTCGAGAGCCTGCGCCCGAAGGCCGAGGAAATCCGGCCCCTGGGCCCGGTCGGCTCGGTCCTGGCCGTCCGCGACAGCTTCGTGCCGCTGATCGACGTGGGCCTGACCCTGAACTACCGCGAGCATTCGCCCGCCGCGACCGAAGGCGTGGTCCTGCTGGTCGAGGGCGAGGACGGCTCGCGCGCCGCCCTGGTGGCCGACGCCATCCACGGTCAGCGCCAGGTGGTCATCAAGTCGCTCGAGCAGAACTACCAGCAGGTCGAAGGGGTCGCCGCCGCGACCATCCTGGGCGACGGCCGGGTGGCGCTGATCCTGGACGTCGACGCCGTGATCAACTTGCGCCGCCGCGGTCCGCCGCTCCCGTCCGATCCCACCCTCATCGCCGCGGAATAGCCCGATGACCGAAGAAACCAGCAACTCCAGCAACGAAACCCGCGAACTGATCTCGTTCCGTGTCGGCGAGCAGGAATACTGCGTGGACATCATGGCCGTCCGCGAGATCCGCGGCTGGAGCCCGGCGACCACCCTGCCGCAGTCGCCCGTCTACATGCGCGGCGTGATCAACCTGCGCGGCGCGGTCCTGCCGATCATGGACCTGGCCGCCCGCATCGGCATGCCGACCACCGAGCCGAACGTGCGCAGCGTGTTCATCGTGGTCCAGGCCGGCGACCGCACGGTGGGCCTGCTGGTCGACGCGGTGTCCGACATCCTGTCGATCACCGACGACATGTGCCAGCCGACGCCGGACATCGCCTGCGAGAACGTCCGCCACTTCGTGCGCGGGATCATTTCCATCGAAGGGCGGATGATCAGCGAGATCTCGCTGGACCGCCTGCTCCCCGAGCGCGAGGCCCTGGCCGCTTAAGATGACCGCATCCTCGACCTCATCCCGCGAAGCCCTGGTCGACGGCGAATTCGCCTTCACCAGCGCCGACTTCAAGCGGATCGCGGCCCTGCTGTACGATCAGGCGGGCATCAGCCTGCCCGACAGCAAGGCCACGCTCGTCTATTCGCGCCTGGCCAAGCGCCTGCGCACCCTGGGCCTGAAGACCTTCGCCGAGTACTGCACGTTCGTCGCGCAGGACGGCAATGTCGACGAGCAGCAGCACATGCTGCGGGCCCTGACGACCAATGTCACCCGCTTCTTCCGCGAGCCGCACCACTTCGACGACCTGCGCGCCAACATCCTGGAGCCCATGGCCGACAAGGTCCGGGCCGGGGGGCGTCTGCGCCTGTGGTCGGCGGCCTGCTCGTCGGGCCAGGAACCCTATTCGATGGCCTTCACGGTGCTGTCGGTGTGGCCGAACGCCGCCGATCTGGACATCCGGATCCTGGGCACGGACATCGACACCAACGTGCTGGCCACCGGTCGGACCGCCGTCTACGAGGAGGCCCTTCTCGAGGGCATCCCGGCCAATATGCGCAACCAGTATTTCGAGCGTGACGCCAGCGACCGCCGCAGCTTCCGGGTCTGCGAGGCCGCCCGCCAGATGGTGGCGTTCCGCGAGCTGAACCTGAACGGCCCCAGCTGGCCGATGAAGGGTCCGTTCGACGCGATCTTCTGCCGCAACGTGGTGATCTATTTCGACGAGCCCACCCAGGAGCGGGTCTGGCAGCGCTTCGCGCCGCTGGTGTCGCCGGGCGGCAAGCTCTATGTGGGCCACTCCGAACGCGTGGGCGCGTCGGTCACGGCGTTCGAGAGCGCCGGCCTGACCGCCTATCGCAAGGCAGGAGGTCGCTGATGGCCAAGATCCGCGTTCTCGTCGTCGACGACTCCGCCACCATGCGCGGCCTGATCACGGCCGCCCTGACCCGTGACCCCGAGATCGAGGTGGTCGGCGCCGCCGGCGACCCGTTCGAGGCCCGGGGCATGATCAAGGCCCTGAACCCCGACGTCGTCACCCTCGACATCGAGATGCCGAACATGAATGGCATCGAGTTCCTCGAGAAGATCATGCGCCTGCGGCCGATGCCGGTGGTCATGGTCTCCAGCCTGACCCAGGCCGGGGCCGAGATGACCCTGCGCGCGCTGGAGCTGGGCGCGGTGGACTGCGTGGGCAAGCCCACGACCGCCACCGGCACCGCCGAGGCCCTCCAGGAGGTGACCGAGAAGGTCAAGGCCGCCGCCCGCGCCTCGGTGCGGACCAAGGCCGACGCCGCCCCGGCCGCCGCCCGCCGCCTGAACTACCTGCCCTCGGGCGACATCGTGGCGATCGGCTCGTCGACCGGCGGGGTGGAAGCCCTGCTGACGATCCTGAGCCAGTTCCCCGAGACCGGCCCGCCGACGGTGATCACCCAGCACATGCCGGCCACCTTCACGGCCAGCTTCGCCGCTCGCCTCGACCGGGCCAGCGGCGCCAAGGTGCAGGAAGCCGTCGACGGCGCCCTGCTGGAGCCGGGCAAGGTCTATGTCGCCCCGGGCGGCGCGACCCACCTGGAAGTCGTCCGCTCGGCCGGGCTGCGCTGCCGCCTGGTCCAGGGCGACCCCGTCAGCGGCCACCGGCCCTCGGTCGACGTGCTCTTCAACTCGGTGGCCCAGGCCGTCGGGGACAAGGCGGTCGGCGCCATCCTGACCGGCATGGGCCGCGACGGCGCGCAGGGCCTGCTGGCCATGCGCAAGGCCGGCGCCAAGACGGTCGGCCAGGACGAGGCCAGTTGCGTCGTCTACGGCATGCCTCGTACGGCTTTTGAACTCGGCGCGGTGGAGAAGCAGGTTCCCCTGTCCTCCATGGGCCAAACCATCCTCGATCTGGCCTCCGCGAGGCGATGAACCCATGCCCCAAGCAAGCACCATTTCCGTTCTCGTCGTCGATGACCAGCTGACCATGCGGGCGCTGATCCGCAATGCGTTGCAGCAGATCGGGTTCAAGGACATCCGCGAGGCCCCGGACGGCGAGGAGGCTCTCAAGAACCTCCTGGCCAAGCCGGCCAACCTGGTCATCTCGGACTTCAACATGCCGAAGATGGACGGGCTGGCCCTGCTGCGCGCCGTGCGCTCGCACCCGCCGATCCGCCAGACCGCCTTCGTCATGCTGACGGGCCGCGCCGACCGCGAGCTGGTCCAGCGCGCCGTGCAGTTCGGCGTCAACAACTACTGCGTCAAGCCGTTCACCGTTCAGGGCCTGAAGGAAAAGATCGAACAGGTCTTTGGCCAGCTGACATGATCGGACGGGACCCTCACCCAGACGACGCTTCCGGCCCGGCGATCAAGGTCCACGTCACGCAAGGCGAAAGCCATGTGTCGGCCGACCCGAACGTGGTCATGACCACGGTGCTCGGCTCGTGCATCGCCGCCTGCCTGCGCGATCCGACGACCGGCATCGGCGGTATGAACCACTTCCTGCTGCCCGACGCGGGCGACCGCGGCAAGGACGGCGGCGACGCCGTGCGCTACGGCGCCTTCGCCATGGAACTGCTGATCAACGGCCTGCTGAAGAAGGGCGCGCGCCGCGACCGTCTGGAGGCCAAGATCTTCGGCGGCGGCAAGCTGTTCGACGGCCTCTCGGACGTCGGCGCCAGCAACGCCGCCTTCGCCGAGCGCTTCCTGCGCGACGAAGGCATCCCGATCGTCTCGTCCAGCACGGGCGGGCTGTCGGCGCGCCGCGTCGAGTTCTGGCCGGCTTCCGGCCGGGTCCGCCAGCGCCTGGTCGCCGTCGACAACGCCCCGCAGGACGTCCGTCGTCCCACGCCCGCTCCGATGCCTGCCGTGTCCAGCGGCGATGTGGATCTGTTCTGACGCCCATGACCGCACAGCCGCTCAGCCTGACCGAAGCCGACGACACCCGCGGGCAGCTGCCCGTGGGCGAGCTTTCGCGTCGGCTGGCGGCCGAGCTGATGGCAGCCGCGGCGATCTGCCGGGATTGCGAGCACATCGCCGGCGACCTGGCCACGGGCGGCGCGGCCCTGGAGAACCTGTCGCGGCTGCAAGCCCTCGATGAGCTGAGCCAGCGCCTGCACGGCCTGTCGGACGTCCTGGCCCGCATCGGCCAGCACGCCTCGGGCGAATGGAGCATGGCGGTCGAGCCGCTGCTCGAAGGCCTGGGCCTCGCCGATCTGGTGGGCCGCCTGCGCGACGCCCAGGATCACGCGGGTTGGACCGCCGAGGCCGGCGAACTCGACTTCTTCTAGGCCCAGGTTCCAGCCCATGCGCGAACCGCTCCACGCCTCGACACGGATCAACCTCGAAAAGGTCGAGGTGCTGCTGGTCGACGACAGCGCCCCGTCGCTGAACCTGCTGTCCCAGGTGCTGCTGGGCTTCGGGGTCGGCAACCTGACCCGGGCCGACAGCGCCAAGACCGCCCAGACCCTGCTGCGCGAACGCACCTTCGACCTGGTCATCAGCGCCACCAACATGGCCGGGGTCGACGGCTACGAGCTGGTCAAATGGCTGCGTCGCGGCGCCCTGGAGGCCAACCGCTACCTGGCCGTGATCCTGGTCTCCGGCCACACCCCGCCGTCGCACGTGTTCAAGGCGCGCGACGCCGGCGCCAACTTCACGATCGCCAAGCCGATCACCCCCAAGATCGTGCTGGAGCGCATCTTGTGGGCGGCCAAGGAGGATCGCCAGTTCATCGAGTGCGAGACCTATCTCGGCCCCGACCGGCGGTTCAAGAACGACGGTCCCCCGAACGGCGCCAAGGGGCGCCGGCGCGAGGATCCCCCGCAAGCCATGCGTCCGCCCGGCGCCCAATCCGCCTCTTCGGGGGCCCTGGAGTCGCCCGACTCCGAGAAAGCCAAGTCATGACCGTCGCCCGCAAGTTCCGCGCCCCCAACCGCCTGTCGATGCTGGCCCGGGCCAACGGCGGCATGATGGCCAAGGACGCCCTGGCGGCCGCCGACGCGGCGCTGGAGCCGCTGCGCGCCGAGTCGCTGGCGGTGCTGGACGCCGCCCTGGCCGAGATCGAGAGCCGGTTCGGCAAGGCGGCCGCGGCCACCCGCGGCGCCGGCGCCTTCCAGGACCTCTACACCCTGGCCCTGCGGATCATCGACGTCTCGGGCTTCCTGCCGGGCTCGTGCGTGGACCAGGCGGCGATCTCGTTCTGCGCCCTGGTCGACACCTGCTCGGAGGCCGGCGCGTGGCGCTGGGAGGCCATCGACGTCCACATCAATTCGCTGCGCCTGCTGCGCACGGTCGACCTGAACCCCGACCAGCGCCGCGCGGTGATCGACGGGCTCAACAAGGTCAGCCAACGGCGCATCGAGGATCTATGAGGGGCTGAGGGGCTTGGAAACAAGCGTGGCCGGGTTGTGACCGAAACGACACGATTACGACGCCGCTACGTTTCGCCACGCTTCAGCCATCTTGTGAACGGCGGTTTCATTTGATACCGCTTGCATTGCTACCGGTGTCAGGACAACGCCTCACAAAGGTGTGACACCGGTGTCAAAAATGACGGCCCTTGAGGGCGGTCGCGCGGGAAGGAAGCGCGGACGTGTTCTAGGCCGGGCGGCGCGCAAGCGCCGTTCAGAAGAATGTGGTCACGGGAGGAGGATACATTGTCCCAGGTTTCCAAGACGCGCATCCGCGCGCTCAAACTCGGCGCCTCCGGCGGCGCCATGCTGATGGCCATGGCCATGGCCGGTGCTGCCGCGGCGCAAGACGCGCCCGCCGCCGCCCCCGCCGCCCAGCCGGAAGACAACGCCGTCGAAGCGGTGGTCGTCACCGGTTTCCGGGCCTCGCTGGCCAACGCCCTGGACATCAAGCGTCGTGAAAACGACCTGGTCGATGTCATCAAGGCGCAGGACATCGCCGACTTCCCCGACCTGAACCTGGCCGAGTCGCTGCAGCGCGTGCCGGGCGTGTCGATCGACCGCGACGGCGGCGAAGGCCGCAGCATCACCGTGCGCGGCCTGGGTCCCGACTTCACCGTCGTGCGCCTGAACGGCCTGGAAGCCCTGGCCACCACGGGCGGCAAGGACAGCTCGGGCGGCGCCAACCGCGGCCGCCAGTTTGACTTCTCGATCTTCGCCTCGGAGCTGTTCAACAGCGTCACCGTGCGCAAGTCGACCTCGGCCTCGAACGAAGAAGGCTCGCTGGGCGCGATCATCGACCTGCAGGCCTCGCGCCCGTTCGACTTCAGCGGCCCGGCCCTGAGCATGGGCGCCAAGATCGGCTGGAACGACCTGTCGCGGAAGAACGACCCGCGCTTCACCTTCCTGGCCAGCAACCGCTGGGACACCGGCATCGGTGAAATCGGCGCCCTGATCTCGGTGGCCTACGCCGAGCGCAAGACGCTGGAAGAAGGCTCGTCGACCGGCCGTTGGGAAAACCCGTCGGTCGCCTTCAACTCCTCGGGTGGCTTCCCCTGCTCGGGCGGGGCTTACAATCCCGTCAGCGGGCCGCCCCTGACCTGCGCTCAAATCGACACCCCGACCTATCCCACGAGCCCCGCCTCCACGACGCCGGTCGCCGGGACCGAGGCCGACCCGGGCACCGCCAACGCCCTGTGGCACCCGCGGATCCCGCGCTACGGCCGTCTGCAGTATGACCAGAAGCGCCTGGGCATCACCGGTTCGCTGCAATGGCGTCCGACCGAGAACTCGACCCTGAGCCTCGATGCGCTGGTGGCCAATTTCACCAACAACCGCGACGAGACCTATCTGGAAGTCATCTCGTTCAGCCGCAGCGGCGCGGGCCTGCCCCAGACCGACGTGGTCAACTTCCAGGCCGACAGCAAGGGCCACCTGATCAAGGGCACGTTCGACGACGTCGACGCCCGCGTCGAGTATCGCCACGACGACCTGAAGACCGAGTTCAACCAGTTCACCCTGACCTACGACACCAAGTTCGGTGAAGCCGGCCACCTGAACATGATCTACGGCCAGTCGCGCTCGATCCAGAACAACCCGGTCCAGACGACCTTCTCGTTCGATCGCTACGACTCGGACGGCTACAGCTACGACTACTCGCAGAACGACAAGCTGCCGAACTTCAACTACGGCTTCGATCCGACCAAGCCGAGCAACTTCGTCTACAGCCCCAGCAACGGCCTGGGCGACCCGTCCCTGCTGCGCATGCGTCCCAGCAAGGCGGTCAACACCTTCAAGACGTTCCGCGCCGACGTAGACTACCAGATCCTGGACGGCTTCAAGCTGCGCTACGGTTTCGACTGGAAGGAATTCGGGTTCAACTCGTCGGAAAAGCGTCTGTATTCGCGCCAACTGGCCGGCCAGACGTCCTATACCGCCGAAGCCGGCTTCGCTCTGCCGGCCGGCGTCACGATCGCCGACGTCTCGCGCCTGATCACCGGTTTCGGCCGCGGCCTGGACCTGCCGGCTGGCGTGCCGACCTCGTGGATCGCGCCCGATCTGGACAAGCTGAAGAAGGTCATCGGGTACGACTGTGACTGCGTCAACGCCAACGGCGACTTCCGCCTCAGCAGCATCAACCAGCTGGGCGCGCTGCGGGAAATCACGGAAGACGACACCGCCTTCTACCTGCAAGGCGACTTCGACTATGACCTCTTCAACATGCCCGTGCGCGGCAATCTCGGCGTGCGCTATGTGAAGACCCAGCAGGACGCCCTGGGCCACTACAGCGTCGGTCCCACGAACAACGTCCTGGTCACCTTGCCGTCGGGCGTCGTCCTGAACGAAACCGTGCCGAAGGACGGCGTGCAGACCACCTCGCGCGAGTATCACAACACCCTGCCGGCCCTGAACGTGTCGGTCCAGCCGGCGGAGAACTTCTTCATCCGCTTTGCTGCGGCCAAGACGATGACGCGTCCGCAGCTGCAAAACCTGACGCCGGGCTATACGGCGATCAACCAAAACAGCCAGACCCTGACGCGCGGCAACCCGGATCTCAATCCGATGCTGTCGAACAACCTGGATCTGAGCTTCGAGTGGTATCCGGACAAGGAAACCCTGCTGTCGGCGGGCTTCTTCCAGAAGGACATCAAGTCCTACATCCAGCAGACGGCCGAGGTGATGCCCTGGTCGGCGACGGGTCTGCCCGACAGCCTGCTGACCTCCCCCAACACGACGGCGACGCCTTTCACGGTCACGACCCAGGTCAACACCCCAGGCGGCAAGCTGAAGGGCTTCGAACTGAGCGCCCAGCGTCCGTTCACCTTCCTGCCGGCTCCGTTCGACAAGTTCGGCGCCATCGTGAACTACACGCACGTCAAGAGCGACATCGACTACATCATCAAGTCGCCGACCTACAACGCGGCCAAGGTGCAGACCGCTCCGGCGGTTTTCGTCACCCAGCCGCTGGTCAACCTGTCGCCCGACTCCTTCAACGCCACGCTCTATTATGAAAACGCGGGCTTCAAGGCGCGGATCTCGGGTTCGTATCGCGACCAGTACCTGATCCAGGTGGCCCCCTCGGCCACCAACAACAACGACGTGCGGATCAAGGAAGAGACCTTCAACCTCGACGGTCAGATCAGCTACGAGTTCAACAAGATCACGGTCACCTTCGAAGCCATCAACCTGACCGACCAGGAAGACAGCAAGGTCGACGACTCCACCCGAATGAGCTCGGAAGAGTACGTCCACTACGGCCGTCAGTTCTATCTGGGCGTGAAGTACAAGTTCTAGGTCGCATTCCTCCCCGAAACGACCAAAGGGCGCTGGTGCAAACCAGCGCCCTTCTTTTTTGGTGATTGTTTGAAGCCTCTCATCCCGGCATTCGCCGGGATGAGCGGATTTATGAGTTCGCAACCCCGTCGATCCAGGTCCGGCGCACCTGGAGCGTGTCGTCCAGCAGCACCAGGTCGGCGGCGGCGCCCGCTTGGATCGCGCCGCGCCGGCCGGCCAGGCCCAGGAAGGCGGCCGGGGTGGCCGAGGCGATCGCCACGGCGTCCTCCAGCGACAGGCCCAGCATCGACATGGCGTTGCGCACCGCGCCGATCATGTCCAGGTCCGAGCCCGCCAGGGTGCCGTGGTCGTCGACGCAGACCCCGTCGACCACCCGGATGTGGCGGCCCTGCAGGTTGAAGTCCTTCTCGGTCATGCCGACGGTCGGCATGGCGTCGGTCACCAGCATGAAGCGGTCCAGCGGCCGCGTGCGCAGGGCGATCTTCAGGGTCACGGGGTCGACGTGGCGACCGTCGACGATGACCCCGCACCAAGCGGTCTGGCTTTCCAGGGCCGCGCCGACCACGCCGGGCTCGCGGCTGGTCAGGGGCGACATGGCGTTGAACAGGTGGGTAAAGCCGGTCAGGCCGGCGTCCAGCGCCTTGCGCACCGTGCCGTAGGCGGCGTTGGTGTGGCCGGCGGCGACGGTCACCCCGGCGCTGGCCAGGCGGCGGACCATCTCGGGCGTGGTGGTCTCCGGCGCCAGGGTCACCAGGGTCTTGCCGCGCTTGAGCGAGCTCAGCAGGGTCACGGCCTCGTCGTCGAGGGTCCGGAACTTGCTGGAATCGTGGATGCCCTTGCGCTTCACATTGAGGAAGGGGCCCTCGATGTGGACGCCCAGCACGCCGGGCACACCGGCCTCGATGGCCTGCTCGGTCGCCCGCATGGCCGCGTCGACCACGGCCAGGTCGTCGCTGATCAGGGTCGGCAGGAAGCCGGTGGTGCCGTAGGGCCGGTGGGCCGCGCCGATGGCGGCGATGGCCTCGACGGTGGTGGAGTCGTTGAACAGCACCCCGCCGCCGCCGTTGACCTGGGTGTCGATGAAACCGGGGACCAGCAGGCCGCCGTCCAGGTCGTGGCGTTCCACCCCGGCCGGAGTGTCAGCGCTGTCGATGAGGCCCTGGACCCGGCCGTCGGCGATCGCCACGGCCTTGCCGTCGACGATCCCGTCGGGCGTCAGGATGCGGCCATTAACGAGAACAGACTGCATCAGACGGTTTCTGTGACCTTGTTGAGGTGCGGAGGGCTGTCGGGATCGTAGCCGCGCGCCACCGAAAGCGCATTGGCCATCCGGTAGAAGCTCTGGATCATCAGGATCGGCTCGATCACGGGGTGCGCGGCCAGGGCGGGCAGCACGCCGGCGCCTGTTTCTCCGGCGCCGGCCAGCAGCACGTCGCCGCCACGGTCCGTGACGCCCTTGGCCATGGCGTCGACGCTGTCGCGGCTCTCGTCGTTCTGGGCGAACACCAGCACCGGGAAGCCTTCCTTCACCAGGGCCATGGGCCCGTGCAGCACCTCGGCGGCGCTGAAGGCCTCGGCGTGCAGGCCGCAGGTCTCCTTGAACTTCAGGGCCGCCTCCTGGGCGACGCCGAAGCCGACGCCGCGACCCAGCACATAGAGGTTGCGGGCCAGCTTCAGGCGCTCGACGGCCGGCGTCCAGTCCAGGGTCCAGGCCTCGGCCAGCAGGGCGGGCAGGGTGGACAGGGCGGCGGTCAGGTCCTCGTCGCCCGTCCAGGCGGCGACCAGCTGGGCGATGGCCGAGAGGGCGGTGATGTAGGACTTGGTGGCCGCCACGCTCAGCTCGGGGCCGGCGTGCAGCGGCAGCACCTCGTCGGCCAGGGCGGCCAGCGGCGAGTCGGTGACGTTGACCAGGGCGATGACGAAGGCGCCGGCGGCCTTGGCGGCCTGGACGGCGGCCAGCAGGTCCGGGCTCTTGCCCGACTGCGAAATGGCCAGATACAGCACGTCGCCCAGGTCCTGCTGGGCGGCGTAGACCGAGCTGACCGACAGGGCGGCCGACGAGGTCAGGACGCCGGTGCGGGTCTCGACCAGGTACTTGGCGAAGGTGGCGGCGTGGTCGCTGCTGCCGCGGGCGCAGGTGACCACGGCGCGGGGCGGATGGGCGCGCAGGCGCTCGCCGATCCGGGCGGCGCGGGCGGCGTTGGCGGTCAGCTGGGCGGCGACGGCTTGCGAGGCCTGGCCGGCCTCGAGGAACATGCGGGTCGATTCCGCCGTCAGCCTCGCCGGTTCAGCGGGGGGTGCGGGTCGGGTCAAGACGTTGGCCTCCAAAGCAGGCGTTCCTTTACATAGGCGCGCGGGGTGAGCCGCGCTCAGCATGGACCTCAGCTGAGGGCGTTCAGCTCGGCGACGAAGTCGTAGGCGTCGCCGCGGTAGTAGGACTGGGTCACTTCGACCGCCCGGCCGTCCGGCAGGAAGCTGCGGCGCTCGATCAGCAGCCCCGCGTCCTTGACCGGCACGCCCAGCAGCTCGGCCTGCTCGGCGGTGAACAGCACCGCGCGCAGTCGCTGCAGGGCGCGGGCGGGGCGGTGGCCGGTGGCCTCCAGGGCCTCGTAGAGCGAAACGCCCACCACCTCGGCCGAGGGCAGGGCGAAGCCGGCGACGGTGGAATATTCCAGCGCCATCGGCGCGCCGTCGGCGTAGCGGATGCGGGCGAAGCGGAAGACCGGCGTGCCGGGCGACAGGCCCAGGGTCAGGGATTCCTCGGGCGTGACGGCGCCCATGGCCTTGCTGATCCATTCGCTGCGCGGGACGCGCCCGCGCGAGATCATGTCCTCGGTGAAGGAGGTCAGCTTGGAGAAGCTCTTCTCCACGCGCGCGGCGACGAAGGTGCCCGCGCCCTGGCGGCGCGTCAGCAGGCCCTCGCTGACCAGGCCGTCCAGCGCCTTGCGCACCGTGATGCGCGAGATGTTGAACTCCTCGGCCATGTCGCGTTCGGCCGGCAGGGCGTCGTCGGGCCCCAGGACCTTCTTTTGGATGGCCTCGCGCAGGGCGCGTTGCAGCTGCTTGTAGAGCGGAGCGTGGTCGTCGCCGGTTAGGCCGCCGATCCTCTCAGAAAACATCGTCAATTCCGCACCCCCGCGCAAAACCGCGCCACCCCGTGACCACCGGGATAGCATATGACCATTTTCGTACCAATAAGAACATGGTCTGCAATTGGTTCTTTTTTGGCCTTGTCATCCGATAAATTTCCGTCACAGTCGCCTTCCGAGGCCCGAGAAGTACCGCATTCTACGGATGTCCGCAGATAATTGGTATCAGATTGGGCTTGGGGTTCGGCTCCAGACCCAAGGGTCTGGAAAAAGGGGAGAAGCCGAGTATGCGAAATTTCCACAAGACCATTCTAACTGCGTCCGCCAGCGTTCTGGCGGTCGCGTTGGCCGCGCCGGCCTTCGCGCAGGACAATACTACGGTCGACGAACTGGTCGTCACCGGCATCCGGGCCTCGCTGCAGGCCTCGGTCGAAGCCAAGCGCAACGCCGACGCCGTGATCGACGTGATCACCGCCGAAGACATCGGCAAGTTCCCGGACAAGAACGTCGCTGAATCTCTGCAACGCGTTCCGGGCGTCACCATCCAGCGTGAATTCGGCGAAGGCGAGCGCATCTCGATCCGCGGCACCGCGCCGACCCTGAACCGCACCCTGCTCAACGGCCACGCCGTGGCCACCGCCGACTGGTTCATTCTCGATCAGTTCAAGGCCAGCCGCAGCTTCAACTACCTGATGCTGCCGTCGGAAATCGTCGGCAAGGTCGAGGTCTTCAAGAGCCCGATGGCCGACATCGACGAAGGCGGCGTGGGCGGCACGGTCAACGTGCACACCCGCAACCCGCTGGACCTGGACCCGATCTCGGTGTCCGGCTCGCTGCAGGCCTTCCATGACGAGAAGTCGGGCAACACCGATCCGACCGCCTCGGCCATGCTCAGCTGGCACAACGCCGACAAGACGTTCGGCGTCCTGGTCGGCGGCATCTACGACAAGCGCCGCATCCGTCGCGACGGCATCGAGGTCCTGGGCTACCAGGCCGTGACCACGGCCATGGGCTCGGGCACCAACATCACCGGCATCGCGCCCGGCCAGACGGTCTACGCGCCCAGCCTGATCGGCTCGTCGCTGTTCACCCAGACCCGCGAGCGCAAGGGCGCCAACTTCGCGATCCAGTACGCGCCCAGCGACAAGTGGGACCTGAACCTGACCGGCCTCTATTCGCGGATGGACGCCGACAACTTCAACCAGAACTACATGGCCTGGGTCAGCCAGAAGATCGGCGCCCTGGCCACGACGCCGACCGAGACCTTCAACATCACCAAGGTCAGCAACGGCACGGCCGTCGCGGGCAACTTCAACCAGCCCGGCGCCAACGGCGTGGTGTTCGACGCCATCGACCGCCTGGCCCACACCAATGTCGGCTCGATCGACCTGGCCGGCACGTTCCGCCCGGCCGACGGCTGGGAGTTCAAGGGCCGCATCGGCTACACCAAGGCCAAGGGCGCCACCGACCTGCAGCCGTTCTGGGAAACCAACGCCCCGACCGGCCTGAGCTACGACCTGTCGGGCGGCCTGCCGAAGGTGACCTTCACCAACATCGACCCCAAGACGGCCGATGACGAGATGACGCTGGGCTGGGCCTCGGCCAACACCACCGTCAACGACGACGACGAGTTCTACACCTTCGTCGACGGCGAGAAGTTCATCGAAGGCAGCGTGTTCAGCTCGGTCCAGTTCGGCCTGAAGTACACCGACCACGACCGTGACGTGGTGCAGACCTACGGTCAGCGCCGCGCCCTGTTCGGCGCCAACGCCTGCGGCGGCCACGCCTGCTCGCTGGCCGACGTCGCCGGCGGCCTGACCGACAGCGACTACCTGGACGGCATCAAGGGGCCGGGCGTCCTCAGCTCGTACCTGACGGCCGACAAGAACAAGATCGAGGCGATCTACGCCAAGATGGGTCCGGCCACGATCTACGATCCGAACAACCCCAACACCGGCGGCTGTATCGGCTTGGTGAACTGCGACCACTTCGGCCCGCTCGAAAGCTTCGACTTCAACGAGAAGACCTTCGGCGGCTACCTGATGGGCAACCTGAAGGGCGACGGCTGGCGCGGTAACGTCGGCGTCCGCGTCGTCAACACCAAGATCGAGACCAACGCCTGGCGCGTCGGCGTCTCGGCGGGCACGCCGGGCGCGATCAACAACCCGTTCGGCCTGATGGCGCCGACCGCGGGCGAGAAGGAGTACACCGACATCCTGCCGTCGGCGAACTTCGCGTTCGACCTGAAGGACGACCTGGTCCTGCGCGTGGCCGCCGGCCGCGTCCTGGCCCGTCCGGACTACGCCCAGATGGCCGGCTTCACCTCGCTGACCGAGTCCCTGTTGACGGCCTCGGGCGGCAACCCGAACCTGGACCCGTATCGCGCCAACCAGTACGACGCGACGTTGGAATGGTACTTCGCGCCGCAGTCGATCCTGTCGGTCGACTTCTTCTACAAGGACATCTCGACCTACATCGTCCAAGGCGCGACGGTCGAGAAGCTGCCGCTGCAGGCCGCCGCCAACGACCCGCGGGTCGTCAACCCGGCCAACCAGTGCGTCCTGCAATCGCCCGGTCTCTACAGCTGTAACTACAATGTCGGTCGTCCGGTGAACGTGCCCGGCGGCGAGACCAAGGGCGTGGAAGTCAACTTCCAGATGCCGATCTGGAACGGCTTCGGCGTGCTGGCCAACTACACCTACTCCGACGCCAGCTCGACCACGGGCGTTCCGGTGCCGTCGAACTCGAAGAACATCTTCAACGTCAGCGGCTACTACGAGAACGATCGCTTCAGCGCCCGTCTGTCCTACAACTACCGGTCCAAGTTCTTCGTCGACTACGACGCCGAGCGCGGCTACCGGCAGCTGTGGTCGGACTCGATCGCCTCGCTGGACGCCTCGGCCAGCGTCAACGTGACCGACAACATCTCGCTCAGCCTCGACGCGATCAACCTGACCGACGAGAAGCAGACCGACAACTACGACAACGATCCGAACCGTCCGGCCCGTATCTACAAGAACGGCCGCATGATCTTCGGCGGTGTCCGCTTCAAGTTCTAGTCCGCGTACCGGGCCTCCGGCGTCCGCGCCGGAGGCCCGTAGTTTCCTCCCGAGATCGTTGCATCGGAGGCGGCATGGTCCAGGATCGCGTCATGACCTGCCCGCCGCCGCCGATCGCGACCAAAGTCCTCCTGACTGCAAGCACGGAGCTGGGGCGGAGCGGTCAAACGCTCCGCCCGCTTTTTGCCGCCCCGTCCTTTCCGCATGTCAGCTGGTGAGCGACCCCTCATGACCTTTTCCGTCCTCAAGGCCTCGGCGATCCTCTCGGCGTCCGTCGCCGTCCTGGCGTGCGCCTCGGTGAGCCAAGCCGCCCAGCCGGCCCTGACCCTGACGCCGGCGCCGGCCCAGGCGACCCCGGGGCAGGGGACCTTCGCCCTGACCGCCAAGACCCGAATCTTCGTCGACGAGCGCGACGTCGAGGCCCGCGTCGTGGCCCGTCAGCTTTCCGACATGATCTTCAAGGCCCGAGGCCTGAAGCTGGCGGTCGTCGACAGCGCGACTCCCGCCAGTGAGCCCGGCATCTATATCGCGCGCGGCGAACTCACGGACGACGGCGACACCAAGCCCGAGGCCTACGCCCTGGACGTTTCGCCCAAGGGCGTCCGGATCCAGGCCCCTAAGCGCGCGGGCCTGTTCTACGGCGCCGTCAGCGTCTGGCAGCTGGCCGTGCAGGACGCCGCCAAGGGGCCCGCCCAGCTGCCCGCCGTCGAGATCCTGGACAGCCCGCGCTTCGCCTGGCGCGGCTTCATGCTGGACAGCGCCCGCCACTTCCAGAGCGTCGACACCATCAAGTCGATCCTCGACACCATGGCCGCCCACAAGCTGAACGTCCTGCACTGGCACCTGGTGGACGACCAGGGCTGGCGGCTGGAGATCAAGAAGTATCCGAAGCTGACCTCGGAAGGGTCCTGGCGCGTCCCGGCCGGGGCTGCGGGGCGCGATCCCAAAACCGGCAAGCCGATCCGCTACCAGGGCTTCTACACCCAGGACCAGGTGCGCGAGCTGGTGGCCTACGCCGCCGCGCGCGGCATCACCATCGTCCCCGAGATCGAGATGCCGGGCCACGCCTTGGCGCCGCTGGTGGCCTATCCCCAGTACGGCATGACCAAGACCCCGCCCCGCGAGCACATGGGCGACTGGGGCGTGTTCCCCTATCTCTACAAGCCCAGCGACGAGACGTTCGGCTTCCTGAACGACATCCTCGACGAGGTCATGGACCTCTTCCCGTCCGAATATATCCACGTGGGCGGCGACGAGGCCGTGAAGGACCAGTGGAAGGCCAGTCCCGAGGTCCAGGCCCAAATCCAGGCCCTGGGCGTCAAGGACGAGCACGGGCTGCAGAGCTGGTTCATCCAGCGGGCCGAAAAGCACATCAACAGCCGCGGCCGGCGGATGATCGGCTGGGACGAGATCCTGGAAGGGGGCCTGGCCCCCAACGCCACGGTCATGTCCTGGCGCGGGGTGGAGGGGGCGGTCGCCGCCGCCTCGCAAGGCCACGACGCCGTGCTGGCGCCCGACAGCACCCTCTACATGGACCGCCGCCAGAGCGCCTCGGCCGACGAGCCGCCCGGCCGGATCAAGATCGTCAGCCTGAAGGACGTCTACGACTTCGACGCCGCCCCGGCCGCGCTCACCGAGGCCCAGCGCGCCCACATCCTGGGCCTGCAGGCCAATTCGTTCACCGAGCACATGCGCACCGACGAGCGGCTGGAGAAGATGACCTTCCCGCGCCTGATCGCCGTGGCCGAGAACGGCTGGACGCCCGAGGCCGCCCGCAGCTGGGACAGCTTCGCCGCCCGCCTGCCGGCCGAGATCGCCCGGATGGACGTGTTGGGCGTGGCCCACGACACCGTGCCCTACGAACCCCAGGCGACCCTGCGTCCGGCCGACGGCGGCCAGGTCTCGGTGGCCCTGGCCTCGGGCCTGGGCCTGGGCGAGATCCGCTACACCACCGACGGCAAGGCGCCGACCAAGGCTTCGAGCCTCTACGCCGCGACCCTGACGCTGGCGCCCGGCAAGACCGTCCGGACCCGGACCTTCCTGGGCGACGACGCCTTGGGACGCGTCCGCGACTATCCGGTCAACCTGCTGGCCGCCCAGACCCGCAACAGCCACCAGTTGGAGCTGTGCGGCAACGGTATCAACCTGTCGCTCGAGGACGACGCGCCGGTGAACGGCCCGCGCGCGGTGTTCGCCGTCGACCTGATGAACCCCTGCTGGGTGTGGAAGGGCGCCGACCTGTCGGCCGCCGTGACCCTGACCGCCCGCATCGGCCAGGTGCCTTTCAACTTCCAGATCGGCGCCGACCGCGAGAAGATCCCGCTGCGTGCCCCGGCCACGCCGGACGGCGAACTGGAGGTTAGGCTGGACGGCTGCGCGGGCGAGCGGATCGCCGCCATCCCGCTGGGCGCCGCCGCCCGCGGGCCCGCCCTCGGAACGGTCAGGGGCAAGGTCCCGGCCAAGGGCGGGGTCCATGATCTCTGCCTGACCTTTACAGCCAAGTCCGTCGAGCCGACCCTGGTGCTCGACAGCGTCTCCCTCACGGCCGCCGGCAAGAGCGGCGAGAACTAAGAACCCAGAAGCAGGAAGCGTCCCGGTGTCCAATCTCGTACTGTCCTCGCCGCTCAAGGGCTGGATCGCCCCGCTGGACGAGACGCCCGACGCGGTGTTCGCCGAGCGCATGCTGGGCGACGGCCTGGCCATCGACCCGCTGGGCTCGACCCTGCACGCCCCCTGCGACGCGCGGGTGATCGCCGTGCACGGCACGCGCCACGCCGTCACCCTGCGGGCCGACAACGGCGCAGAAATCCTGATGCACGTGGGGCTGGAGACCGTCGGCCTGGGCGGCGAGGGCTTCGAGGTCCACGTCAAGGACGGCGACGCGGTCAAGGCCGGCGACAAGCTGATCAGCTTCGACCTGGACCTCCTGAGCCAGCGCGCCAAGAGCTTGATCACCCCTGTGGTGATCACCAATCCCGACGCCTTCCAGATCGTGCGCCGCGAGCAGGACCACGCCGCCAGCGTCGGCGACTTCCTGATGGAGCTGGCCCCCGTGGGCGGCGCCGGCGCGGTGCTGGCCATCGCCGAGGGCGAGGTGGCGCGCGAGGTCGTGGTGCCCCTGCAGCACGGCATCCACGCCCGCCCGGCCGCCCGCATCGCCGAGAGCGCCCGCAAGTTCGCCGCCGAGGTGGCCCTGGTCGCGGTCAATCGCCGGGCCAGCGCCAAGAGCCCAGTGGGCGTGATGTCCCTGGCCGTGCGCCACGGCGACCGCATCAGCGTGGTCGCCTCGGGCCCGGACGCCGACTTCGCCGTGGCCGCCATCGCCGAGCTGATCGAGGGCGGCATGGGCGAGAGCGCGGCCCTGCCGCCGACCGCCGCGCCCGCCGCCGTGGTCGAGGCCGTCCGCGCCGCCCAAAGTCGCCATTTGGCGTCGGAGCCCGGCCTGCTGCGCGGGGTGATGGCCGCCCCGGGCCTGGCGATCGGCCAGGCCGTGCGTTTCGTCTCCAGCGACATCGTGGTGGCCGAGGCCGGCGCCGGGGCGGGCCATGAGCGCGCCGCGCTGGAGGACGCCCTGGCCCAGGTCCGGGCCAAGATCGAGAAGGCCGCCGCCAAGGGCGACACCGCCCGCAAGGCCATCCTCGGCGCCCACCTCGCCTTCCTGGAAGACCCCGAACTGACCGCCTCGGCCCATCGGCTGATCGTCGACGGCAAGAGCGCGGGCTTCGCCTGGCGGCGCGCCGTCGGCGGCTATGTCGAGGCTTTGCGCGGCCTGGGCGACCGCCGCCTGGCCGAGCGCGTCGACGACCTGATCGACCTGGAGCGCCAGGTGCTGCGCGCCCTGTCCGGCGAGGAGGATGAGGCCCGGACCCTGCCGCCCGGCGCCATCCTGCTGGCCGACGAACTGCTGCCCTCGCAGCTGATGGGCGTCGAAGCCGGCCAGGTCGCCGGCTTCTGCACGGCCAAGGGCGGACCGACCTCGCATGTGGCCATCCTGGCCGCCGCCATGGGCATCCCGGCCATCGTCGCCGCGGGGGCGGGCGTGCTGGACGTCACCGAGGGCGCGGCCCTGATCCTCGACGCCGAGGACGGCAGCTTGCGCGTCGGACCCGACGCCGCCCAGCTGGCCGCCGCCCAGACCGCCATCGCCGCCCGCCACGAGCGCAAGGCCGCCGCCAAGGCCGCCGCCCATCAGGAAAGCCGCACGGCCGACGGGACCCGCATCGAGGTGTTCGGCAATGTCGGCTCGCTGAACGACGCCCTGGCCGCCGCCGCCAACGGCGCCGAAGGTTCGGGCCTGCTGCGCACAGAGTTCCTGTTCCTGGAGCGCGAGACCCCGCCCGACGAGGACGAGCAGGCCCGCCAGTACCAGGCCATCGCCTCGGCCCTGGACGGCCGCCCGCTGATCATCCGCACCCTGGACGTCGGCGGCGACAAGGCCGCGCCCTACCTGCCGATCCCGGCCGAGGAGAACCCGGCCCTGGGCCTGCGCGGCGTGCGCGTCAGCCTGTGGCGGCCGCACCTGCTGAAGACCCAGCTGCGGGCCATCCTGCGGGTCAAGCCGCTGGGCCAGTGCAGGATCATGGTCCCGATGATCGCCAGCCTCGACGAGCTGCGCGCCGTGCGCGCGGTGCTGGAGGAGGCCAAGCGCGAGATGGGGATCACCGAACGGGTCGAGCTGGGGGTGATGATCGAGACGCCCGCCGCCGCCGTCACCGCCGACCTGATCGCCGCCGAGGCCGACTTCCTGTCGGTGGGCACCAACGACCTGACCCAGTACGTGCTGGCCATGGACCGGGGCAATCCCGAGCTGGCCGCCCGCATCGACGCCCTGCATCCGGCGGTGCTGCGGATGATCGACCAGACCTGCAAGGGCGCGGCGCGCCACCAGCGCTGGGTCGGCGTCTGCGGCGGCCTGGCTTCCGACCTCGTCGCCGTGCCGGTGCTGGTCGGGCTGGGCGTCACCGAACTTTCCGCCACCGCGGCGACCGTGCCGGAGGTGAAGGCCCTGGTGCGGACCCTGGACGTCGAGGCCTGCCGGGCCCTGGCCCGCCAGGCGCTGGACCAGGCCTCGCCCGAGGCCGTCCGAGATCTCTGCAAAGCCTTCCACCAGAAGGTCGGAGCCTAAGCGATGAAGTCCCCGCTCGAATTCCTCCAGCCCCTGGGCCGGGCCCTGATGCTGCCCATCGCCGTCCTGCCGGTGGCGGCCCTGCTGTTGCGGATCGGCCAGAACGACCTGCTGGGCCGGCCCGAACTGGCGGTGCTGACCCACGACCTGTCGCTGACCGTGGCCAACGTCTTCGGCGCGGCGGGCGGGGCGATTTTCGCGAGCCTGGGCCTGATCTTCGCCATCGGCGTGGCCGTGGGCTTGGCGCGCGAGAACCACGGGGCGGCGGGCCTGGCGGGGGTGGTCTGCTACGTGATCGCCACCAAGGGCGTCGACGCCCTGATGGTGGTGCCGCCCGACGTCGCCGCCAAGGCCGTGGAGGGCGCCAAGGACCTGACCGTCGCGGCCTGGAAGGCCAAGGAGATCGGCAAGCTGTCGATCCCGGTCGGCATCCTGTCGGGCGTGATCTGCGGCTGGCTCTACAACCGCTACAGCAACATCAAGCTGCCCGAGTACCTGGCCTTCTTCGGCGGGCGGCGTTTCGTGCCGATCGTTGCCGGCCTGGCCGGCGTGCTGCTGGCCCTGGTCTTCGGCTTCGCCTGGAGCGGGCTGGAGGCGGGCGTCGACGGCCTGTCGGGCCTGGTCACCGCCTCGGGCAATGTCGGCCTCTTCATCTACGGCCTGCTCAACCGGCTGCTGATCGTCACCGGCCTGCACCACATCCTCAACAACGTGGTCTGGTTCATCCTGGGCGACTTCAACGGCGCCACCGGCGACCTCAACCGCTTCGCGGCCGGCGACAAGAGCGCCGGGGCGTTCATGAGCGGCTTCTTCCCGGTGATGATGTTCGGCCTGCCCGCCGCGTGCCTGGCCATGTACCACGCGGCCCGGCCCGACAAGCGCAAGGCCGTCGGCGGCATGCTGGGCTCGCTGGCCCTGACCTCGTTCCTGACCGGCGTGACCGAGCCGATCGAGTTCACCTTCATGTTCCTGGCCCCGGTGCTGTTCGCGATCCACGCGGTGCTGACCGGCCTGGCCATGGCCCTGATGAACATCCTGGACATCAAGCTGGGCTTCGGCTTCTCGGCGGGCCTGTTCGACTACGTGCTGAACTTCAACAAGGCCACGCACCCGCTGCTGCTGATCCCGGTGGGGCTGGTCTACGGCGCGATCTATTACGGGATCTTCCGCTTCGCCATCCAGCGCTTCGACCTGAAGACCCCGGGCCGCGAGCCCGACGACGCGGTGGCGGCGCCTGTCGTGACCACCGGCGGCGGACGCGGCGCGGACTTCGTGGCGGCCCTGGGCGGAGCGGCCAACCTCACGACCGTCGACGCCTGCACCACCCGCCTTCGCCTGATCGTCGCCGACCAGGGCGCGGTCAACGAGCCGGCCCTGAAGGCCCTGGGCGCGCGGGGGATCGTCAAGCCGTCGGACAAGGCCCTGCAGGTCGTGCTGGGGCCGGTGGCCGACCAGGTGGCCGGCGAGATCCGCGCGGCCATGAGCGCCGGAAGCAGCGCCGCGCCGGTTCCGGCCAAGGCCGCCGCCCCGGCCGCCGCGCCCCTGACGTCGGCCCTGCCCACCGCCGCCGACGACGCGCGGGCCGAGACCCTGGTCGCCGCCCTGGGCGGTTTCGCCAATGTCGAGGCGGTGGGCGCCTGCTCCAGCCGTCTGCGGCTGGTGGTGCGCGACAACGGCCGGGTGGACGAGGCGGCCCTGGCGGCCCTGGACTCGCGCGGCGTGGTCCGGGTCGGCGAGCGGGCCGTGCACGTGGTGCTGGGCCCCGACGCCGAGCGGATCGGCGAGGCCGTGCGTTGCCTGCTGCCGGCCTGATGCTACCAAGGGTGAAAGCGTAGAGAGGGCGGGCGTGGACGAGAAGCCGATCAACGACATCCTGATCGTCGGCGGCGGCACGGCCGGCTGGATGACCGCCGCCTACCTGGCCCGCCGCCTGGGCTCGAGCCGGCCGGACGGGGTACGCATCACCCTGATCGAGTCCAGCGAGATCGGCATCATCGGGGTGGGCGAGGGCACCTTCCCGACCATCCAGAACACTATGCGCACCATCGGCGTCGACGAGGCGCGGTTCATGCGCGAGGCCGGGGCGGCCTTCAAGCAGGGCATCAAGTTCGTCGACTGGAAGACCGCGCCCAAGGACGGGGTGCACAGCCACTACTACCACCCGTTCGCCCAGCCCCGGCTGCTGAACGGCGGGCTGGACCTGGCGCCGTACTGGCTGATGGGCGGGGCGGGCGACATCCCGTTCTCCGACGCCGTCACCTTGCAGGACAAGGTCTGCGACGCGATGCGCGGGCCCAAGCGGCTGGACGATCCGCAGTACGGCGGGCCGATGGCCTATGCCTACCACTTCGACGCCGGCCGCCTGGCCAACCTGCTGCGCGACGTCGGCAAGGCCACGGGCGTCAGGCACGTGCTGGGCAACGTCCAGAGCGTCAACAAGGCCGAGGACGGCGCGATCGCCTCGCTGACCACCCGCGAGCACGGCGACCTGACGGCCGACCTCTATATCGACTGCACCGGTTTCGCCGGTGCCCTGATCGGCGAGGCGATGGGCTCGGCCTGGATCGACAAGGGCGACACCCTGTTCGTCGATCGCGCCCTGGCCCTGCAGGTGCCCTACGACCGACCCGACGCCCCGGTGGCGACCACCACCATCTCGACCGCCCACGAGGCCGGCTGGACCTGGGACATCGGCCTGCCCGACCGCCGGGGCACGGGCTATGTCTATTCCAGCCGCCACACCACCGACGACCGGGCCGAAGAGATCATCAAGGGCTATGTCGGCAAGTCGGGCGAGGGCCTGACCCCGCGCCTGCTGAAGCTGAAGGTCGGCCACCGCGAGGCGCACTGGATCAAGAACTGCGTGGCCGTGGGCCTGTCGGGCGGGTTCCTGGAGCCGCTGGAGTCCACCGGCATCGTGCTGATCGAGGCCGCCGCCTACATGCTGGCCCGCAACCTGCCGCGCCGGGGTGGGATGGAGGCCGCGGCCCGCCAGTTCAACGCGGCCATGACCGACCGCTACCTGCGGGCCATCGACTTCATCAAGCTGCACTACTGCATCAGCCGACGGACCGACAACGCGTTCTGGACCGACAACTGCGACCCCGCATCGATCCCCGAGAGCCTGCGGGATCACCTGGCGATGTGGAAGCACCGGCCGCCCAACGTGTTCGACTTCCCGAACCTCCACGAGAGCTTCAAGTACTTCAATTACCAGTACATCCTCTACGGCATGGGCTACGAGACCACGGTCGATCCGGCCGCCCACGTCCACGGCGACCTGGCGCGGGCCGACTTCGGGCGGGTGCAGGAGGCGGGGCTGCGGGCCGCCGCCAGCCTGCCCGACCATCGCGCCCTGCTGACCGACGTCTACACCCGTGGCTTCACCACCAAGGCCCCCGACCTGGCCGCCGCCGAGGCCGCCGAGGCGCCCCGGCGGTGAGCGACGCCGCCGCCTTCGCGCCCGGTCCCGATCCCCGCGTCGAGCTGCTGCGCGTCGGCCAGGAGCAAAGCCCGGTCCTGATCCTGGACGGCCTGCTGGCGGGGGGCGAGCGCCTGGTCGACTTCGCCGCCGACACCGCCGAGCTGGCCCCGGTCAAGGCGGCCGTGAACTTCTATCCGGGCGTCCGCGCTCCGGCCCCGCCCGGCTATGTCCAGGCCCTGGTCACGGCGCTGAGACCCTATCTGGCCGAGATCTTCGGCGTCGCGACGGGCGGCAAGGCCCACGTCACCTGCGCCCTGTCGATGGCGGTCCTGCCAGCCGACCAGGCGACCTGGGCCCAGCGCCTGCCGCACATCGACACCACCTCGCCGACCCAGCTGGCGATCCTGCACTATCTGTGCGGCCCGCCGCACGGCGGCACCGCGTTCTACCGCCATCGCGCCACCGGCTTCGAGACGATCGATCCCACGCGCGGCCCCGCCTACCTGGCCGCCCTGCGCGAGGAGATGGCCGCAGGGGCCGCCCAGGCGGACGAGGGCTACATCGTCGCGTCCAACGCCCTGTTCGAACAGACCGCCGTCGTGGCGCCGGCCTTCGACCGGATCGTGGTCTACGCCAGCAACCTGCTGCACGCGGGCGTGCTGTCCGATCGGCCCGTCGACACCGACCCCCGCCGGGGCCGGCTGACGGCCAACACCTTCTTCCGTCCCGAGACCGCCTGACCTCCTGGCGGAGGGCGGTCGTCGTCCGTCCACGGCGCCAGCGCTGTCAGAAACCTTCAAACCACGACAGGCATGTCCAAGCCGCCCGTCGGCGATCGGCCTAGGCTCCGCGCGGACGTCGGCGACCAGCGCCGGATCGACAGAGAGGGGCCGGCGCATGACCACTTCCGATGACCAGGACGGCGCCTCGCGGCGCGACGTCGTCGCCAGCGGCCTCGGCCTGGCCCTGATGAGCGCGATCCCCTCGCTCTCGGCGTCCACATCGTCCGCGGCGACGCCCAAGGCCTCGCCCAAATCCCCAGGAGACACCATCATGAGCAGCGGCTTCGTCACCACCAAGGACGGCACGCAGATCTACTACAAGGACTGGGGGCCCAAGACCGCCCAGCCGATCGTGTTCCACCACGGCTGGCCGCTCAGCGCCGACGACTGGGACGCCCAGATGATGTTCTTCCTGGGCGAAGGCTTCCGCGTCATCGCCCACGACCGTCGCGGCCACGGCCGGTCCAGCCAGACCGACACCGGCAACGAGATGGACACCTACGCCGCCGACGTCATCGCCCTGACCGACCACCTGGACCTGAAGAACGCCGTCCACGTGGGCCACTCCACCGGCGGCGGCGAGGTCATCCACTACGTGGCCCGCGCCAAGCCGGGCCGGGTGGCCAAGGCCGTGCTGATCGGCGCGGTGCCGCCGATCATGGTCAAGAGCGACAAGAACCCGGGCGGCCTGCCGATCGAGGTGTTCGACGGCTTCCGCGCCGCCCAGAACGCCAACCGCGCCCAGTTCTTCCACGATGTCGCGGCCGGCCCGTTCTACGGCTTCAACCGTCCGGGCGCGAAGGTGTCGCCGGCCACGGTCGAGAACTGGTGGCGCCAGGGCATGATGGGCGGCGCCAAGGCCCACTACGACTGCATCAAGGCGTTCTCGGAGACCGACTTCACCGAGGACCTCAAGAGCGTCGACGTGCCGGTGCTGCTGATGCACGGCGAGGACGACCAGATCGTGCCGATCGACGACTCCGCCAAGATCGGCATCAAGCTGCTGAAGAAGGGCACGCTGAAGACCTATCCGGGCCTGCCGCACGGCATGTGCACGACCCATCCGGAGGTCATCAACCCCGACCTGCTGGCCTTCATCAAGGCCTAGGCGAAGGTCTCGGACGAACGAAGGAGGGGCGCCCGCCGGCCGGCGGGCGCCCCTTCGGCGTTTCGGGTCCGGGAGATCGGGCGTAGGATCGCGGCGGTGACGGCGCGGAGGCCGACGGGATGCGAGGACCACGCGGACGACGGCGGACGGCGCCGGGGAGCTTCCTGGCGCTCATGCTCGCCCTGACGTCGGGGGCCTGCGGTACGCGGGCCGAGCCCGGACCGGCCTGGCTGGCGCGCTGGACCGGGCCGGCCACCGTCACGGTGCAGGCCCTGGAACTGCCGCTGGAACGCGCCGCGCCCGACGCCCTGCGCGGCGCGGCGACCGGGCCGGTGACCCTGGTGCTGACCGGCCTGAAGGCCGAAACGCCGTCCGGCGCGACCTACAACCTGTTCGTGGGCCCCTCTGGGCAAGCCCGGGCGGCGGCCGGCGATCCCGGCTATGTCGGGGCGCTCAGCCTCTACGACCTGGCCGGCCGGTCCGAGGGCGCCGACCGCGTCTTCCCCTTGCCGCCCCAGGCCCGCGCCGCGCTGTCGACGGACGCCGCGCGGCCCCTGGTCCTGACCATCGTCCCGCGCGGCGGCGACGGTTCGCCCCTAGTGGTGGCCGGGGCCCGGCTGGTGCGTCAATCCTCAGATTGAGTCTTGACGTAATGCGTCGCGAAAGTTGTTGACTCGCCGAAACCTAGCAATAGCCTCCATGCACTCATAGCGCGAACGTCGCGCGGGGAAGGCATGAAGGGGCAGGCGATGGTTGAGACTCGGCGTGACGTCATGATCGGGGCGCTGGCCGGCGCGACGGCGGTGGGGCTCGGCGGGCTGAAAGCCCAGGCCCAGACCGTCAGCACCCGCTACAGCGCCACCAGTCCGCAGGGCAAGGCGATGCTGGTCAAGTACGCCAAGGCCGTCGACCTCATGCGCAACAAGATCCCGGCCGGCGATCCCCGGCACTGGAACTTCCAGTGGTACACCCACTGGATCCCCGGCTCGGCCAACTGGAACCAGGCCGTGCAGACCAAGAACCAGATGCTGCAGCAGGTCTATGGAAGCCAGCCCAGCTACAACCGCGACCTGGCCTCGGCCATGTGGGACAGCTGCCAGCCGCACAGCTACGACCCGTCCAATCCGACCCGGTTCCTGGGCACCTACTTCCTGCCGTGGCACCGCTGGTTCGTCTATTATTTCGAGCAGATCATCCGCAACGTGCTGCAGGACGCCAGCTTCACCCTGCCGTACTGGGACTATCTGCAGGGCTCGGTCGCGGCCCTGTCGATCCCGCCGGAGTTCTACACCAACACCTCCAGCCCGCTGTACAAGCCCAACCGCAACACCTGGGTAAACCAGGGCCAGCGGATCGACCAGCAGAACCCCGGCGCGCTGAACCTGAACGCCTTCAAGTACGGCTACTACATCAGCAACGACGGCTCGACGGGCTTCTGCCCGACGCTGAACAACAACCCGCACGGCATGGTGCACGACCTCACGGGCAACAGCACCAACATGGGCTACGTGCCCACGGCGGCGGGCGACCCGGTGTTCTGGCTGCACCACTGCAACATCGACCGGCTGTGGGCCAGCTGGAACAAGATGGGCTACGGCAACCCCGACTGGGGCACGCGCCTGTTCCCCTTCGCCACCGGCCAGGGCAAGCGCGTCGACGTGCTGCTCAACAACGCCAGCACCATCGCCAAGCTGGGCTACCAGTACGACACCTATCAGAAGGTGCCCGGCGCCAAGCGCCTGCGTGCGCCGCAGTTCCTCAAGACCGCGCCCCTGGCCGCCACCGCGGCGGTCGCCGGCGAGCACCACGGCGGCGTGACCCTGTCGGCGACCGGCCCCACCTTGCTCAAGCTGGCCAGCCCGCCGCGCGCCAGCAACAGCGGCGGCAACCTGCTGGCGGCGGCCCCGCCGAGCAAGGGCGGCGGCGTGTTCCTGGCCCTGGCCGGGGTGATGGCCGACGAGGCCTTCGGCGGCACCTACAACGTCTATGTCGGCCTGCCCGAGGGTACGACGCCGGGCGGGACCGACAGCCCCAACTATGTGGGCACGTTCGGCTCGTTCAACCTAGTCGGCCACGAGCACGGCCCGAACGCCGGCCCCAGCCTGGTGTTCGACATCACCGACAAGGCCGCCGACCTGACCGCCAAGGGCCAGCTGGGCCCGTCGCCCAGCGTGACCTTCGTGCCGCAGGGCGAGATCGGCAAGCCGCCGATGGTGGCCTCGGTCTCGATCGTGACGGCCTAGGGAAACGGGGTTACGGCCGCACCTTCAGGATCGCCCAGCCCCAGCCGGGCAGCACCAGGTCGCGGCCGTCCTCCAGCTCGGCGGTCCCGAAGGCCGGTCCCTCGACGGCCAGGCCTTCGGGCAGCGGCCAGCGCACGGCCTCGCGGCCGAAGTTCAGCGCCACCAGCAGGCCGGGCCCGCGCTGGTAGGCGAAGACCCGGGGATGGTCGGGGTCGAGGTCGCGGTAGTCGCCTTCCTTCAGGTCGGTCGAGCCGCGCCGGAAGGCGATCAGGGCGCGGGTGTGCTCCAGCACCGAGTCCGGCCGCGCCGCCTCGTCTTCGGCGTTGATCGCCGCCGTGTTCGGATTGACGGCCAGCCACGGCTTGCCCGTGGTGAAGCCGCCGTTCGGGGCGGATGTCCACTGCATCGGCGTGCGGCTGTTGTCGCGGCCCATGGCCCGGGCGTTGGCCAGGTATTCGTCTTCCGACACCCGGTGCTGCACGTCGCGCCAGCGGCCGGCCACCTCCAGGTCGTCGAAGTCGTCCAGGGTCTGGAACGGATAGTTGGTCATGCCCAGTTCCTCGCCCTGATAGAGGAACGGCGTGCCGCGCTGGGTCAGGATCAGGGTGTTGAGGACCTTGGCCGAGCGCTCGACCCAGGCCGGATCGTCGTCGCCGAAGTGCGAGACCGAGCGCGGATTGTCGTGGTTCGACAGGAACTGGGTGTTCCAGCCGAACGGCCCGGCCGCCTGGTCCAGCTCGGTGTAGAGCGCCTTCAGCCGGGGCAGAGTCCAGCTGGTCTTGCGCCAGCCGTCGATGTCCATGCGGACGATGTCGAAATTGATCACCAGGTCCAGTTCGCGGCGGCGGCTGTCGATCAGGGCGCGCGCCTGGGCGGGCCGCACGCCGAAGGCCTCGCCGACGGTCATGGTGTCGTAGTGGTCCAGGACCTCGCGGCGCATCTCGCGCAGATACTCGTGCAGTTTGGGGCCGGCGGCGTAGACGAACTGCGGCGCGCGGCGCTCCTGCGGCGTCAGGTCCGGAAGGCCCGGCTGCTTGGAGATGAACGGGATCACGTCCATCCGGAAGCCCGACACGCCCTTGTTCAGCCAGAAGCGCATCAGGTCGTACACCTGCTCGCGGACCTTGGGGTTCTCCCAGTTCAGGTCGGGCTGCTTGGCGGCGAAATAGTGCAGGTAGTACTGGCCGCCGCCTTCATCGCCCTCACCTGGGTCGAAGGTCCAGGCCGGGCCGCCGAAGAAGGCGCCGTAGTTGTTGGGCGGGCCGCCGTCGCGACCGTCCCGCCAGATGTAGTAGTCCCTGTACGGATTATCGCGGCCCTTGCGGCTCTCCACGAACCAGGCGTGCTCGTCGCTGCTGTGGTTGACCACCAGGTCGATGATCAGCCGGATGCCGCGCGCGGTCATGCCGGCCAGCATGGCGTCGAAGTCGGCCATGGTCCCGAACTGGGCCATCACCTTGCGATAGTCGCGGATGTCGTAGCCGTTGTCGGCGTTGGGGCTGTCGAAGTGGGGCGACAGCCAGACCACGTCGACGCCCAGGGCCTGCAGATAGTCCAGCCGGGCCGTGATCCCCGGCAGGTCGCCCACGCCGTCGCCGTTCGTATCGAGGAACGAGCGAGGATAGATCTGGTAGACGACCGCGTCCTTCCACCAGGGGCGTTCGGCTGAGGACTGGACGCTCACGATAAGACTCCGTTCGGCGACTGGGACCGACGCTAACCGGCCCAGGCCGGCCTGGCGACCCGCCGACGGCTTGCGCCCGCCCGCGTGGACGTTAAGGTGGTGTTTATCGTAAACAATAGTCCAGGTTGTCTCCAGCCTGGAGGGAGGTCTCGATGTCGTTCAAGACCGAGTTGGCGATGGCGCGCGAGGACGCCAAGCTGGTGCAGGCGCGCCGTGACGAGGAGCAGGCCCGCCAGGCCGAAGCCGCCCACGTCATGGCCACCGACCCCGACCGTTACTGGGCGCGCTACTACCTGACCGACGAGCTGGTGATGCAGGGCATCCGCGGCAGCGGCGGGTTCGCCATCAGCCTGCCGGCCTCGGCCTTCGGCTCGCAGACCGCCGCGCGCCTGGACGAGTTCCGCGACGCCGGCGCCCAGGTCGAGGTGGTCGAGACCAAGGTCCCGGCCGTCGACGGCGGCGACACGATCGTCGTCAAGCGCGTCACGATCCGCTGACGACGCGCCAATCGTCCAAGGGCTCACCCGCGAGCGCGGGGGGCTGGTCGAGGCTTTGATTTCAGGGGGTGATGGCGGAGAGGGTGGGATTCGAACCCACGGTGCCCTTCCAGGCACGCCGCATTTCGAGTGCGGTACATTCGACCACTCTGCCACCTCTCCAGGGGGTCTTCGGGGCCCGCCCGGAGGCGTGCCTTGAGTGAGGGCGGGATACCTAGCGGCGTCGTCGGAAGAGTGCAAGAGCCTGTGACAAGCTTTTGTGTCGCGGGGCGCGGTTTCCGCGTGGAAGCCCGGCCGAACCTAGGCTTTCGGATACAGAACCATCTGGGTGCAGCGGAAAAGCGCGATGGTCTTGCCGGTCTCCTCGGCGGTGACGACGGCGTCCCAGACCTGGGTGTTGCGGCCGCCGTGGACCAGGGTGGCCTCCACCGCCGCGCCGCCGCCCTCGCGCACCGTGCCTAGGAAGTTGGACTTCAGCTCGATGGTCGTGAAGCTGACGGCGCCCGGCGGCAGCGAGACCACGCAGCCGTAGCCGCAGGCGCTGTCGGCCAGGGCGATGACGCTGGCGGCGTGCAGGAAGCCGTTGGGGGCCATGTGGCGCTGGGTCACGGTCATGCGGCCGCGCACGCGACCGGTCGTGGCCTCCAGCCATTCCAGCCCCAGCAGGTCGGGCAGGTGGCCCTGCTGGCCGGCCGTCAGGGCGGCGCTGCGGTCGCCCTCGCCGGCGGTGCGGGCGGCGTCGAGGGGGGACGGGGCGGCGGTCTTGTCTTCGGCCATGGCGGCGCATCCTGGTTCTTCGCGTGCGAAGCATCTACGCGCGCGCACCCAGGCAAGGCAAGTGCGTTTTTAAATGGAACTGACGTCGACCGGCGGGAAGCGCTTGCCGTCCTCGCCCTGCGGCGGCAGGCGGAAGGCGCGGACCCCGACTTGCAGGGCCGGGGCGGCCAGTGGACCGGGCGCGGCCGCGGCGGCCGCGGCGGCGGCGCGGCGGGCGATGAAGGCCTCGGCCGGGACGGCGTCGCCGGCGTCGACGTTGCGGGCCTTCTGCTCGGCGACCGTGGTGCTCCAGGCGTCGATGACCTCGCCGGTCTGGCCGACCAGCAGGCGGGTCTCGGGCGGCAGGCCCAGCAGCCTGCGGGCGGCGGCGTGCTGGCCGGCGGGGTCGGCGCCGGGGGCCGTGCTGTCGTCCAGGCCCTGGTCGGGCGGCAGGATGGCCGAGCCGGCGAAGACCACGTCGCCCACCTGATAGGCGGTGGCGCCGGGCAGGCGGCCGGGCAGGGCGATGGCGGTGATCTCGATCCCGCCCATCGGCAGGGCCTCGCCGTCCTGGGCCAGCTTGTCGAAGTCCCAGCCTTCCAGGTCGACGCCGTCGTCGCCCAGCACGGGGACCAGGCGCCTGAGGCTGTCCAGCACCGGCGCGCCGATGCAGATCGAGGCGCCGGTCTCGTATTTCAGGTGGCCGGCCGCCGACAGGTGGTCGGTGTGCAGGCCGGTCTCGAGGATCCAGGTCGGGCCCAGGTCCTTGGCGCGGACGTCGGCGATGATCGCGTCGATGAAGCGGGTGTCGACGGCCTGGGTCTGCGGATCGTAGTCGAGGACCGGATCGACGAAGGCGCAGAGCAGGGTGGCCGGATCGGCGATCAGATAGGTCACCCGTCCGGTGGCGGGGTGGTGGAAAGCGGTGATTTCCGGCTGCATAGATCGGTCCGATGACGCCCTGAGGCGCGCACCTTGACCGCAACCCCTTAAGTATCGGCGAACAAAACCGGCTGGATCGCGCCCGAGGCGATTCGTCTCAGGGGCTAGGGGCGGGCGGCCGCGTCGCAGCTCTTGTCGCCGCGCATCTCGGTCACCCAGACCGGTTCGACATAGCGTTCGCCGTCGCGGAAGCCGGGGGCGCAGCCCTCGGGCGTGTCGGACCGGCTGCGTCCGCTCCCGCCGCGCATATCCAGCGACAGGGCCAGGGACTGCGAGCTGCCGCCGCGCGCGCCATAGCCGTAACCGTAGGGACCGCCGTACCCGCCGCCATAGCCGCCGTAATAGCCGTAGCCGCCGTGCTTGCCGTAGTCGGTCTTGCCGACCGTGACGCCCAGGGTGCCGGTCTCGCCGATCGGGATCAGGCTGGAGACGTAGCCGCTGCGATAGCCGCCGGTGCCGACGCTGACGCCCACCTCGCCATGGACCTGGCGCTTGCCGTCCTTGTCGAGCGGGTAGCCGTTGACGTCGAGTTCGGCGCGCGGGGTGTAGCCGAAGCCGGAGCCCTCGACGGGCGGGGCGTCGGCGACCCAGGCCGAGATCTGGTCCTGGGTGGTGACGGGCTTGGCGGCGCGTTCGGCCTCGGCGCGGGCCCGGGCCTCGGCCTTGGCCTGCTCCAGCTCGGCCTCGGTCGGCGGGCGGGTGGCGCGCGAGGCGGCGGTGGTCACGACCTCGTCGTCGGCCGAACGGGCGAACGCCGCGCCGGGCAGGGCCAAGGTCCCAGCCAGGGGCAGGGCGAGCAGGGCGGTGAGGACGATGCGGGACGCGAACATGGACGAAACCTCCGACCCCGCCACAGTGGGCGCGATCTGTAACCGAATTAGGGCCTGAATGTATCAGGCGCGCAAGCTGAAGCTGGTGAGGCGCTCACAGCGCTTCAAGGGCCGCTTCCAGCGCCGCCATGTCCGGGGGCAGGGGGGTCTCGAAGCGCAGCGTCTCTCCTGTGATCGGATGGACGAAGCCCAGCACGGCCGCGTGCAGGGCCTGGCGCGTGAAGCCGAGCTCGGTGATGGCCGCCTTGACCGGCGCGGCCGGGGCCCCGGCGCCGTAGACCGGGTCGCCCAGGCAGGGGCTGCCCTTGCTGGCCATGTGCACGCGGATCTGGTGGGTGCGGCCGGTCTCCAGCCGGCAGGCGACGCGGGCGGCCACCGGCTTGTCGGGCGAGCCGAAGGTCTTCTCGACCCGATAGTGGGTGATCGCCTCGCGGCCGCCGGTCTTCAGCACCGCCATCTTCTTGCGGTCGTGCGGCGAGCGGCCCAGGCGGGTCAGAATCGTGCCCACGGCCGGATGCGGCGCGCCCCGGGTCAGGGCCACGTACATGCGGTCGATGTCGTGGGTCGAGAACAGGGCCGACAGGCCCTGGTGGGCGGCGTCGGTCTTGGCCGCCACCATCACGCCCGAGGTCTCCTTGTCCAGCCGATGGACGATGCCGGGCCGGGCGACCCCGCCGATCCCCGACAGGCTGGCCCCGCAGTGGAACAGCAGGGCGTTGACCAGGGTGCCGGTCTCGCAGCCGGGGGCGGGATGGGCGGCCATGCCCGGCGGCTTGTCGATGACGATCAGGTAGGCGTCCTCGTAGAGCACGCTGAGCGGGATGTCCTCGGGTTCGGGCTCGGCGGCGACCGGCGGCGGGACCAGGACCTCGTAGACCCCGGCCGGGGCCTTGGCCTTGCCGTCGGTCATCGGACGTGGCGCCTGGCCTTCGACCGCCTGCGACACCTGGCCGGCGGCGATCAGGGCCTGCAGGCGGGCCCGCGACAGGTCCGGCGCGGCGCTCGCCAGGGCCTTGTCCAGCCGCTGACCGGCCAGGTCGGCGTCCAGCACGATCCGCACGACCTCGCCCCCGGCGCCCGCTTCGGGGGCGCCCAGGTCGTCGATCTCGTCATCGATCAGCGCTTCGGTCGGGTCGGTCGGGGGGATCAAGGCGTCTTCACGGCTCCGTCACGGCTATGTCGTAGGGCGGACATCGCCCGCGCCTAACGGCTCAGGTTCAAGCCTTGCGTTCGAAGGGGATAGTCGATGCGCGCGTTCCGCACCACCTTGCTCATGACGGCCGTCAGCGGCCTGGCCCTGATCGCCGGCGTCGCCCACGCCGCCGAGCCGGACGCCCCGGCTTCCGAGCAGGTCGAGGAACTGGTCGTCACCGCCCAGAAGCGCGAGCAGAAGACGCTGGACGTGCCGATCGCCCTGACGGCCTATTCCGGAACCATGCTGGACAAGCTGGGCGTCCAGGAGTTCGACAAGCTGTCGTCCTTCGTCCCCGGCTTCCAGGTCCAGAACCAGTCGCCCAACAACCCCGGCTTCGTGATGCGCGGCATCACCTCCGACAGCGGCGACGCGACGGTGGAGCCGCGGGTGTCGGTGTTCCAGGACGGCGTGTCGATCTCCAAGTCGCGCGGCTCGTATGTCGAGCTGTTCGACATCCAGCGCATCGAGGTGGCCAAGGGGCCGCAATCGACCCTGTTCGGCCGCGGAGCCCTGATCGGGGCGGTCAACATCATCCAGAACAAGGCCGACCCGGCCGCCCTGGACTGGCGCGTGGGCGCCGAGCTGGGCGACCACGGCTACGGCCTGTTCGAGGGCATGGCCAACATGCCGCTGAGCGACACCTTCGCCGTGCGCTTCGCCGGCCGCTACAAGGAGCGCGACGGCGCGGTCGAGAACCTGCTGGGCGGCAAGAACCTGGGCTCGACCGACACGGGCGCGGCCCGCCTGGCGTTCCGCTGGACCCCGAACGACAAGCTCGACGCCAACCTGCTGCTGAACTACGAGGCCGACCATCCGACCGGCACCTCGTTCAAGTCGGGGACCTTCAACCCCACCGATCCGACCACCGGCCAGGTGCTGGGCGACCGCGATCCCAACTCCGGCGCGGCCCTGTCGGCCGGTTCGGGCTTCAACGGCGGCGCCCAGCTGGGCCTCAAGCGCTTCGTCCAGGGCGCCACGGCCCTGGTGGACTACAAGTTTAACGACGCCTGGAAGCTGTCGTCGATCACCGCCGCCCGCCACTTCCAGAGCACCGAGACCTTCGATCCGGACGGCTTCTCGCTGCCGATGCTGACCTTCGCCGAGGACGCCCGCGGCACGCAGTACAGCCAGGAGTTCCGCCTGAACTACGACGACGGCGGCCGCTTCAGCGGCTTCGCCGGCGTCAGCTATTTCAACGAGGACGCCCAGACCTCGGTGCCCTCGCAGATCGACGAGCGCTACGCCCTGGCCCTGATCACCGGCCAGCTGACCAAGCCCAACCCGCAATCGACCGCGGTGCTAACCAACAACACCTTCCTGGCGGCCCTGGTCACCGGCCTGTCGGGCGGCACGATCACCGGCGCGGCCGCCCAGGGCATCGCCGCCAACCTGCATGCGCACCGCGAGAGCTACACCAACTACGGCAAGACCGAGTCGTTCGACGTCTATGGCGACGGCACCTGGCGCCTGAACGACCGGTTCGAGCTGTCGGCCGGCCTGCGCTACACCCACGACGACAAGTCCAGCGCCTTCGCCTCCAGCGTCCAGGACCGCTCGATCCTGGGCGCCCTGATCGCCCTGCCGTCGATCCTGCCGACCCTGACGCCCGCCCAGCGGCTGGCCTTCATCCAGGGTCTGGCCACGCCGGGCGCGGCCAGCATACCGACCTCGGTCGCCTATCCGATCCCGATGTTCGGCATCGTCTCGCAGCCGACCAGCAACAACGGCGACATCTATTCTCAGGACTTCTCGGACGAGGGCCTGACCTGGCGTCTGGTGGGCCGATACAAGCCCGACGCCAACACCAGCTTCTACGCCTCCTACGCCCGCGGTCGCCGTCCCGAGGTGCTGTCGGCCGGCCAGCCCAGCGCCCCCATGGGCGCGGCGCGGTTCACTCCGGTCGAGGCCGAGACGGTCGATTCCTACGAGGTCGGCGGCAAGACCCGCACCCTGGGCGGTCGCCTGAGCCTGGACGGCGCGGTCTACGCCTACGACTACGACAACTTCCAGACCACGATCATCGTCGCCAACAAGCCGACCACCACCAACGCCGGCAAGGCCAAGGCCTACGGCTTCGAAGGCCAGGCCACCTGGCAGGCTGCCCCGTTCGCCGAGATCTTCGCGACCTACGCCTACAGCCACGGCCGCTTCGACACCGGCCTCTACGACGGCAACCGCTTCCGCCTCTCGCCCGACAACAAGGCCTCGCTGGGCGCGACCTTCTCGGCGCAGGCCCTGAACGGCCGGTTCAGTTTCACGCCGATCTACACCTGGCAGTCCAAGACCTTCTTCTCGGACGACAACGACATCGCCGCCCTGCAGGTCAACAACCTGCTGCCCGACACGGCGGTGGACGAGTTCCAGAAGGCCTACGGTCTGCTGGACCTGCGCGTGCAGTACCAGCCCGCGTTCGCCAGCTGGACGCTGGGCGCCTTCGTCACCAACGCCACCGACGAGAAGTACATCAAGGACGCCGGCAACACCGGCGACAACTTCGGCATCCCGACATTCATCGCCGGCAACCCGCGCTACTACGGCGTGACGTTCTCGCTGCGGCGGTAACCCTGAACATCGTCATCCCGGGCCTTGTGCCCGGGACCCCTCTGTCCGCCGCAAGTGCGGAGGGGGGGCGCGCCAGCGCGCCAAGGCGCTTCACGTGCGAACTGAACCACGGGTCCCGGGCACAAGGCCCGGGATGACGGTTGAAAGGGAGGAGCTATTTGCCCTCCGCCTCTTCCTCGCGCCCCGTGATCGAGCCGTCCTTGAACAGATATTCCCGCAGCTGCGCGTCGGTCTCCGGATCGCTGCGGCGCAGCCATTCCAGCACCATGGCCGCGTGCTCCAGCTCCTCACGGGCGTTGTGCAGCAGGATCTTGCGCAGTTCCTCGTCGTCGCAGTCGTCGGCCCGCTGGCGGTACCAGTCCACCGCCTCCAGCTCCTCGATCAGCGAGGTGATGGCGTAATGCTGGTTGAGCGTCTTGCCACGCAGCTTTTCGCGCGGGACGTGGAGGCCTTCGCTGGACATGCACCGTCATCCTACTGTTGTCTCCAGGGGCTAACGCACGAGAAGTCCAAGCGGCGCCGTGAACCTTCGGGGAGTTGAGCATGACCATCGACAGACGCCGGGCCCTGGCTCTCTTCGGCCTGGGCGGCGCGGGCGCGGCGGGCGAGGCGATGGCGGCGACGCCGCGCGCCCTGTTCGCGGGCCGGGCAGAGTTCCTGCACGGCGCGGCCTCGGGCGATCCGCTGGACGACCGGGTGGTGCTGTGGACCCGGATCACGGCCGAGGCGACGACCGCCCCGATCGCCGTGCGCTGGGAGGTGTCGACCGATCCCCGCTTCAAGACGCTGGTCCACAAGGGCGACGCCCGGGCGACGGCGTCCCGCGACTACACGGTCAAGGTCGACGTCACGGGCCTCAAGCCGGCGACCGACTATTTCTACCGCTTCCAGTACCTGCGGAACGGCAAGCCTTTCGGCAAGTCCGTCGGCGGCCGCACCCGCACCCTGCCCAAGGGCGCGGTCAAGGATGTCGTCCTGGCCGTGGCCTCGTGCAGCCTCTATCCGAACGGCTATTTCAACGCCTACGACGCCATCGCCAAGCTGCCGCGCGTCGACGCCGTGCTGCACCTGGGCGACTACATCTACGAATACGGCGCCGCGCCGGACGACTACGGCATGGCCTCGCCCACCGCCAAGACCCGCGTGCCCGATCCGCCGCGCGAGCTGCTGAGCCTGGAGGACTATCGCCGTCGCCACGCCCTCTACAAGACCGACCCCGCCTTGCAGGCCGCCCACGCCCGCGCCCCCTGGATCGTGGTCTGGGACGACCACGAGACCGCCGACAACAGCTGGATCGGCGGAGCCGAGAACCACCAGCCGGCGACCGAGGGCGACTGGGTCAAGCGCAAGGCGGCCGGCATCAAGGCCTATTACGAGTGGATGCCGATCCGTGAGCCGGCGGCCGGAACCCTGCCCGAGGCCGCCTGGCGCCGGTTCCAGTTCGGCGACGTGGCCACCCTGCTGATGACCGAGACGCGGCTGACGGCCCGCAGCCACCAGCTGGACTATGGCCGCGACCTGCCGGTCGTCGACGGCAAGCCCGACTTCGCCGCCTTCACCGCCAAGCTCAAGGATCCGGACCGCCGGATGATGGGCCAGGGCCAGGAGCAGTGGCTGGCCCGCGAGGTCGACGCCTCGATGCAGGCCGGCACGGCCTGGCAGGTGCTGGGCAACCAGGTGGTCATGGCCCGGGTGGTCCCGCCCGACCTGAAGGCGGCCATGGGCGACCAGGCCTACGCCGCCCTGCTGGCCCGGCTGCCGGCCTATGTGGCCAAGCCCGTCGAGGAGAGCCGGACCCTGGCGCAGGTCGGCGCGCCCGGCAACCTGGACGCCTGGGACGGCTATCCGGCCGACCGCGCGCGGGTCTACGACATCTTCAAGGCCAGCCAGGCCCGGCCGATCGTGCTGGCCGGCGACAGCCACGCCTTCTGGGCCAACGAGCTGTGGGACGATGCCGGGACCACCCGCGTGGCGGCCGAGTTCGGCGTCACCTCGGTGACCTCGCCCGGCTACAGCGACTACCTGCCTGGCGCGCCGCTGGGCCAGGCCTATGTGGCGGCCAACAAGGAGGTGAAGTTCACCGACCAGGGCGCCAAGGGCTTCCTGCTGCTGACCCTCGAGCACGGCCGGGCGACAGGCGAGCTGATCGCCGTCTCGACGATCCTGGACCCCAAGTACCAGACCCGGACGCTCAAGCGCTTCGTGATCACGCCGGGCGACAAGGGCGGGGTGAAAGCGCTGGCGGAGGGGTAGGCCCTCTTATTTTCCGCTCATCCCGGCGAATGCCGGGACCCAGATGGAATAGCGGTGTGTCTGACGCCAAGGGCGCTGAGCTCTTCCAATCAGCCCCTCAGATTTGGGATCTGGGTCCCGGCATTCGCCGGGATGAGCGGAGTTCCAATTACCGACGCTCGAAGGCCAATCGCACGCCGAAGGCCACGAAGACCCCGCCGGTCACCCGGTCCAGCGACTTGACCACGCCGGGCCGGCGCAGCGCCTTGGCGATCGGGGCGGTAGCCAGGATCAGGCCGCCGGCCCAGGCCAGGCCCAGGACCACGTGGATCGCCGCCAGCAACAGGCCGAAGGCGGCGGGGTTGGCGCCGGTCGGGATGAACTGGGGCAGGAACGACACGTAGAACACCCCGACCTTGGGGTTCAGCAGGTTGTTCCACAGGCCCTTGGCCAGGGCCGCGCCCAGGCCGCCCGACGGGGGACCTTCGCCCGCGCCGGCGTCGAAGCGCTCGCGCGGCTTGCGCAGCAGGTTGACGCCCAGCCGGACCAGATAGGCCGCGCCCGCCCATTTCAGGATCGTGTAGGCGGCGTGCGAGGCCACCAGCAGCGCCCCGGCCCCGAACGCCGCGGCCGCGCCCCAGACCAGGCAGCCCAGGCCGATCCCCACCGACACGGCCAGCGCGCGGCGCCAGCCCTCGGCGGCGGCCGTGCGCAGGATCAGGGCGGTGTCCAGCCCGGGCGTGATGGTCAGCAGGCCGGCGGCGATCCCGAAGGCGATCAGGGCTTGGAAGGTGGTCATGCGGGCTTTGTCCGCCGCCTCCCGGCCCGGCGCAAGCGGTCAGCCCGCGATGCGGCCGATCGCGGCGGCCACCGCCTGCCAGGCGGGCGATTCCGCGACCTGGACCTGGGTGGCGTGCAGCAGCACCATCAGTCCGCCGCCGATCAGATAGACCGGGTGGGGCTTGCCCCGGGTGCGCCAGTCCACCCAGAGGGCGATCAGCAGCAGCAGGTCGCCGATCAGGGCCGGCGGGACGGCGACGAACACCGGCGGGGCGAACACCGCGGGCAGGCCGGCCGGCGGGGCCGGAAGCGGCGGGGCGTGCGGCGCCAGGAGCGTCAGGAACCAGCGGGCGATCGGCGCGCCCAGCAGCGAGATCGTGGCCACCAGCAGCAGGCGTTTGTGGATCTCCGGCCGCTTCACGTAGACGATCGCCAGGGCGAACGCCCCGATGAAGAAGGCGATCTCGCCCATGCTCACCCAGGCGAAGGCCCGCACCCCGTGCGCCACGCCCGCCGGCTGGCCGGGCAGCGAGGCCTGGGCGATCCGCAGCGAGACGACGGCGGTCACCACGAACAGCATGGCGGTGGCGATGGCCACGCCGAGCACGCCCCAGGTGCGGTGGGACAGGGTCTTGCCCTGGGCCACCAGCCAGGTCTGGGTGCAGAAGAACGCCATCCAGGCGAACAGGACCAGGCCGTGGATGTGCACCAGCGGCGGCGCCTTGAACCTGCCCTGGACCATCGGCGCGAAATAGGTCGGCACGAAGCCGAGCACCGCGATGACCAGGCAGGTCAGCGCCATGAAGAAATAGAATTGCCGCGAGACGTTCGCCCGCGCGCCGGTCTGCAAGGCCGCTTCGGCCATGTGTCGCCCCCCTCAGGTCCCCGGATCAGGATGCCACAGGCCTGAGGGTTTGCAACTTTGGCAAAACGACGTTCGACAATGCGGAATCTTGACGCGATCTGCACGTCTTCCTGGCCGCCGGCTCCATGCGGGCGGCCCAGGCTGGCGCGATGAGAAGAGCCCTACGCCTCGCGCTCGACCAGCGCCCCGTTCTCCCAGACGCGGTAGAAGCACGAGCGGAAGCCCACGTGGCAGGCGCCGCCGTCGCCTTGCGGCCGGACCTTGATCAGCACGGCGTCCTGGTCGCAGTCGATCCGCAGCTCGGTCACGACCTGCAGCTGGCCGCTGGTCTCGCCCTTCTTCCAGAGGCTGTTCCGCGAGCGGCTGAAATAGTGAGCGATCCCGGTGTCGAGGGTCAGCTTCAGGGCCTCGTCGTTCATCCAGGCGAACATCAGGATCTCGCCCGTGTCGGCGTGCTGGGCGATGGCGGCGACCAGGCCGTTGGCGTCGAAACGCGGCGTGACGGCGGTTCCGCGCTCGAGCGCGGTCTTGTCGGCGGCGGGCGGGAAGATCGAGGAGGTCATGCAGCGACATATGGCGCCCTCTCGCCGGGCGTCAAAGACTGGATCAAGGCGCGGGTCGCGGCGCTGGACGGCTGGGCGCGGCCCTGGGCCGAGCGCGGGCGGCTGAACGGGTGGGCCTACGAGTTCCTGCTGTTCGGCCTGAAGCAGGCCTGGGCGTGCCTGTTCGGCGGGCTGATGCTGGCCCTGATCGTCGGCACGCATCTGGTCTGGCCGCCCGGCGCGCCGCTGGCTCGCTACGACTTCCTGGTGCTCGCCTCGGTGGCCATCCAGGCCGCCCTGCTGGTCCTGAAGCTGGAACGCCGGGACGAGGCCGTGGTGATCCTGGTCTTCCACGTCGTCGGCACGGTGATGGAGGTGTTCAAGACCGCCCACGGGTCCTGGATCTATCCTGAGCCGGGCCTGCTGAAGATCGCCGGCGTGCCCCTGTTCAGCGGCTTCATGTACGCCTGCATCGGCAGCTATATCGCCCGGATCTGGCGGCTGATGGACTTCCGGTTCGTGCGCTATCCGCCGGTCTGGACCACCTGGACGCTGGCGATCCTGGCCTATCTGAACTTCTTCACCCACCACTACGGACCGGACATCCGCCTGGGCCTGTTCGCCGCCTCGGCCGCTCTGTTCGGCCGGACCTGGGTGGTGTTCACGGTCGACCGCACGCCGCGCCGCATGCCGCTGCTGGTCGGCTTCGGACTGGTGGCCCTGTTCATCTGGCTGGCCGAGAACCTCGGCACCCTGGCCGGGGCCTGGACCTATCCCAGCCAGCGCCACGGCTGGTCGATGGTGCCGATCGGCAAGTTGGGGGCGTGGTACCTGCTGATGCTGCTCAGCTACGTGCTGGTGACGGCGGTGCACGCTCCCAGGCCCTCCCCCTGTGGGGGAGGTGGCGCGAAGCGCCGGTGGGGGGAGTGATGCGGCGGAGGCCCTATCCTCCCCCCTCCGTCGGCTGCGCCGACACCTCCCCCACAGGGGGAGGGGCTGGCGCTTCAGCCCTTCGCCTTCCAGATCGGCTTGCCGTCCCCCGGCAGGCCCAGCCGGGCCCACTTCTCGCTGACCGTATCGATCACCGCCTGGTCCATGCGGATCTCCTCGCCCCATTCGCGGTGCGTCTCGGGGGGCAGCTTGTCGGTGGCGTCCAGGCCGATCTTGCTGCCAAGACCGCTCTCGGGGCTGGCGAAGTCGAGATAGTCGATGGGCGTCGACTCGATCACCGTGATGTCCCGCGCCGGGTCCATCTTGGTGCTGATCGCCCACATCACGTCCTTCCAGTCGCGGGCGTTGATGTCGTGGTCCACGACGATCACCCACTTGGTGTACATGAACTGGCGCAGATAGCTCCACACACCCAGCATCACCCGCTTGGCGTGGCCCGGATAGGCCTTCTTCATCGACACCACGGCGATGCGGTAGCTGCAGCCCTCGGGCGGCAGCCAGAAGTCGACGATCTCGGGGAACTGCTGGCGGATCAGCGGGATGAACACCTCGTTCAGCGCCTCGCCCAGCACCGACGGCTCGTCCGGCGGACGGCCGGTGAAGGTGGTCAGGTAGATCGGCTGCTTGCGCATGGTGATCGCCGTCACCTGGAAGACCGGGAACTTCTCGACGCTGTTGTAGTAGCCGGTGTGGTCGCCGTAGGGGCCCTCGTCGGCGTATTCGTCGAGCAGGACATGGCCCTCGATGACGATCTCGGCGTGGGCCGGCACCATCAGCGGCACGGTCTTGGCGGGCACGAGGTCGACCTTGGCGCCGCGCAGCAGGCCGGCGAACTGGTATTCGCTCAGTGTGTCGGGCACCGGGGTCACGGCGGCCAGGATGGTGCCCGGATCGGCGCCCAGCACGGCGCAGGCGGGCAGGGGCTCGCGCTTCCCGGCCTTCTTGTGGCGGGCGTAATGCTGGGCCCCGCCGCGGTGGGCCAGCCAGCGCATGATGCAGCGGTCCTTGCCCAGCACCTGCATGCGGTAGATGCCCAGGTTGAAGTCGTCCTCGCGGTCCTTGCCCGGGCCCTTGGTGACCACCAATGGCCAGGTGATCAGCGGCGCCGGCTCGCCCGGCCAGCAGGTCTGGACCGGCAGCTGGGTCAGGTCGATGTCGCCGCCGGTCAGGACCACCTCCTGCACCGGGGCCTTCTTCACCGTGCCCGGCCGCATGGCCATCACGGTCTTGGCCAGGGGCAGCATGTCCAGGGCGTCCTTCAGGCCCTTGGGCGGCTGGGGCTGGCGCAGGAAGGCCAGGAGCTCGCCCACTTCGCGCAGTTCGCCGGCGGTGGTGCGCGGCTCGCCGCCCAGGGTGACGCCCATGGCCACGCGCTTGACCGTGCCGAACAGGTTGGCCAGGGCCGGCATCGGCGAGCGCGAGCCGTCGGGCAGGATCACGTTCTCGAACAGCACCGCCGGCCCGCCCGTGGCCAGCAGGCGCGTCTGGATCTCGGTCATCTCCAGCACGGTCGACACCGGCTCGGTCACCCGCACCAGCTCGCCCTTCGCCTCGAGGACGTCGATGAATTCGCGAAGCGAGCGATAGGCCATGCGGGACTCCTGGACGGCGCGGAACCTAGAGGCCGCCCCGCGTCGCGGCAAGCATGGCTCCGTAAGCTTCACCCTAGGCGCCGCGCGTTCGGCGTGATCTCTGGCTCCACGACATTCGAGGTTGCAGCAAGATGACCGACTTTCTCCGCGAGGCCGACCCCGTCGACGCCCGCGCCGTCCGCCGGGCGACGATCGTCCGCCTGGCCACGGGCCTGGTCCAGGGGCTGCTGCTGTACGGCCTCTGGCAGGCCGACAAGTCCAAGGTCTGGCCGGCCACCCAGCGCGAGGTCTACGCCGCCTTCCTGATGATCGCGCTGTTCGTGCCGTTCGTCGGGCTGGCCGGTATCTCGGCCTTGCGCCTGCGCACCCTGGCGGTCTGGAAGGCCGTGGTCGCCTTGACGGTCGCGGGCCTGGCCGCCTACGGCGTCTGGAGCGGCGATCCCGAGGCGCAAGGCGTCAACGGCATGGGACCGCAGACCTTCCTGGCCATCGCCGCCCTGGTCTTCATCGGCCACCACCTGGTCCAGCCGGCCGACATGGAGCGGCGACGGATCGCCCGCTTCCCGACCTATTTCGACGTCACCTGGAAGCACGGGGTGCAGGGGGCGCTGTCGGTGGGCTTCACCGGGGCCTTCTGGCTGCTGCTGTTCCTGGCCTCGGCGCTGTTCAAGCTGATCGGCGTCGACGCCATCGAGAAGCTGATCCGGCACGAGTGGTTCGCCTTCCCCGCCACCGCCGTGATGTTCGCCGCCGCCGTCCAACTGACCGACGTGCGCGCCAATCTGGTGCGCGGCGTGCGCACGGTGGCCCTGACCCTGCTGTCGTGGCTGCTGCCGCTGATGGCCCTGATCGCCGCGGCCTTCCTGCTGACCCTGCCGTTCACCGGTCTCGAGCCGCTATGGAAGACCAAGAGCGCCACGGCCATCCTGCTGACCGCCGACGCCTTCCTGATCCTGCTGACCAACGCCGCCTACCAGGACGGGACCGAGAAGACCGCCGTGGTGCTGAAATGGGCCGCGAGGCTGGCGGGCGTGCTGCTGGTCCCGGTCACGGTGCTGGCGGCCTATGGCCTGTCCCTGCGGATCGGCCAGTACGGCCTCAGCCCCGACCGGATCATCGCCGCCGCCTGTGTGCTGGTCGCGGCGGGCTACGCCGTCGGCTACACGGTCGCCGCCGCGCGGCCGGGCGCCTGGATGAAGGCGCTGGAAGCGACCAACATCGCCATGGCCTTCGTCGTGATCGCCGTGCTGCTGGCCCTGTTCACGCCGCTGGCAGATCCGCGCCGGCTGTCAGTGGAGGACCAGGTGGCGCGGTTGGAGAGCGGCAAGGTGAAGGCCAAGGACTTCGACTATCTCGCCCTGCGCTTCGACGACGGCCGCTACGGCCTGAAGGCGCTGGACAAGCTGAAAACCAACCCGGACCCGGCCGTCCGCGCCATGGCCGCCACGACCTCGAAGTACAAGGGGCGCTGGGAGGCGGTGGATGTCGAACCGGCCGCGCCGGCCAAGATCGACAATCGGCCCGAGAACGCCAAGCAGCTGAAGGCGGTGATCGTCTATCCGAAGGGATCGGTCCTGCCCGCCAGCTTCCAGCAGCAGTATCTCAAGCCCGACGCCATGCGCATCCCGTTCTGCGAGCCCGGCGACCGCTGCGTGGCGCTGCTGCGCGACGTCGATGGTCAGGCCGGGCCGGAGGTGCTGATCACCGGCGAGGGCGGCGACGACCACCGCATCGCCGTCTATCGCCTGCGTCCGGTCCAGAACGATTGGGAGGAGTACGGCTACTTCCTGCTGCCGGGCTGTCAGGGCGCGAGCGCCAGCGAGGTCTTCGCCTCGGGCGATCTCCAGGCCGTGCCGTCCTACATCAAGGACCTGGAGATCCGGGGGCGGCGCTTCCACCTGTCGTTCGAGCAGACCAACTGCGGTTGGTACGAGCCCGGGCAGGAAACCCTGGGGACGCCCGATCCGGTCTGGTCGAAGAAGAAGTGACGGCATGTCCCCGGCCGGGGTCTAGCCCACGCCCTCGCTGACCGCGTTCAGTCGCGCGTACACGCCCCCGGCCGCCTTCAGCTCGCCGTGGCGGCCTTCCTCGACGACGCGGCCGTTCTGGAAGACCAGGATGCGGTCGGCGCCGCGCACGGTCGACAGGCGGTGGGCGATGACGATGGTCGTGCGGCCGTGCATCAGGGCCTCGGCGGCGGCCTGCACCTGGCCCTCGGTCTCGACGTCGAGCGACGAGGTGGCCTCGTCCAGCACCAGGATCGGGGCGTCGGTCAGGAAGGCCCGGGCGATGGCCACGCGCTGGCGCTCGCCGCCCGACAGCTTGATCCCGCGCTCGCCCACCAGGGTGTCGTAGCCCTGGGGCAGGCGCAGGATGAAGTCGTGGGCGCGGGCCTTCTTGGCGGCGCTGACGATCTCCTCGTCGGTCGCGTCGGGGCGGCCGTAGGCGATGTTCTCCCGCAGAGTGCGGTGGAACAGGGCCGGGTCCTGAGGCACCACGGCGATGGCGCGGCGCAGGGAGCGTTGGGTCACCTTGGCCACGTCCTGGCCGTCGATCAGGATCCGCCCGCCCTGCAGGTCGTGCAGGCGCTGGACCAGCTTGACGAAGGTCGACTTGCCCGAGCCGGTCGGACCCACCAGGGCCACGCGCTCGCCCGGCGCGATCTCCAGCGAGAAGTGGTCGTACAGCGGCGCGCCGGCCGACTTGTAGCGGAAGGTCACGTCCTCGAAGGCGATGGCGCCAGGGCCGCGCACGAAATCGGGCGCGTGCGGGACGTCGGCGATCTGCGGGGCCAGGCCCTCCCAGGCGGCCAGGTCCTCGGTGTCGTCCAGGCCCTTCTGCAGCATGCGGATGTTTTCGCCCATGTTGCGCAGGTAGCCGCTCATCAGCATGAAGGCGGTGATGGCGAAGGCCACGTCGCCGGGCGTGGCGGTCCCTCGGCTCCAGGCGTGGATCATCGCCGCCGTCAGCCCGCCTTGCAGCAGCACCAAGAGCAGGTTCTGGCCCAGCCAGACATTGGTGAACTTGTGCCAGGTGACCATCACCGCCGTGCGCCAGGCGGCGGTGATCTGGGCCACGCGGGCGCTCTCGCGGGCCTCGGCCCCGAAGCTCTTGACCGTGGGGTTGGAGGTCACGGCGTCGGCCAGGGTCCCGCCGATCCTGGAGTCCAGGGCGTTGGACTTCAGGTTGGCCGGGCGCACGTAGCGGGCGGTGACCACCAGGTTCATCACCAGGTAGCCGGCGACCACGACAAGGGCCACGCCGCCGGCCAGCGGCTGGCGCAGCAGCAGCATCACCGACAGGCCGACCAGCACGATCAGGCTGGGGGCCAGCCAGATGGTCACCGCGTCGGTGACGCTGTCGTAGCCCCACATGGCGCGGGTCAGCTTGCGCACCGTGGCGCCGGCGAAGCTGTCGGCGTGCCAGTCGGACGAGAAGGCCTGGACGCGGGCGTAGCCCTCGTTGGTCATCTCCTCCATGTTGCGGGCGGCCAGCGGGATCCAGAACCGCATGGCCAGGTTACGGATCAGCGAGAAGCCCAGATAGACGCCGACGAAGGCCGCCCAGGCGACCCAGGCCGCGTCGATGGCCGACGGTCCCTTGGTGACGGTGTCGATCAGCCGGCCCGAAGCCCAGGGCAGGGCCAGGTCGAAGCAGATCGCCGCCAGGGTCAGGCCGACGCCGGCCAGGAACAGGCCCTTCCGGCGCAGCCAGAAGCGCGCGATGAAGCCCAGCACCCGGGCGTTGCTCAGGGCGCGGCGGCGTCCGCCTTCTTCGTCTTCGTCGATCGCGTCGGTCATGGTGGAGGACAGATAGGCGCTCGTTCCGCGCGAAGCGAGGCGCTGATCAAGCCTTCCGGGAGGTGTTGCCCCGGCGCCGCGCTCCACCGAACGGCCGCCAGCGCAGGTACCAGCGGATGGCCGGGCCGATGATCGGGGTGCGCAGCAGCGGCCGCACCGCGTGGGGCCGGGTCTTCAGGAAGCACATGACCGCGCCGATCCAGAACACCGTGGTCGGCATGCCGGGCACGAAGGCGCCGACCGCCCCCGTCGCGAACAGCGCCACGCCCAGGCCGTCCAGCACCCAGTGGACGGGGCGGGAGAGGCGCTTGCGGGGCGGACGGGGGGCGTCGGTCATGAAGCTGGAATGTGGGGGATGAAGGCGCGGACGGGAAGGCTTTGTCGGCCTCAGGGTTCCACCCGAGGCAAAACCAGGGATTCCCTGATGGCTAAGGCAGCTTGACCGGTATCATTGTGCCGGCCGTCCACTGTCCTGCAGGCGAGGAGCCGAGGCCCATGAGGATCGACCGCCCGGGAACCCAGAGGATCGCCATCGCGGCCTATCTGGCGGCCTATCTCCTGGCCTGCCTGCTGGTCCTGGCCCTGGCCATGACCCTGCCGCTGGCCGGGCCGAACGGGGTCTAGGCGAAGCGCAGGTGGCTGAACCGGTCGCCGCGCAGGCCCGCGCGGATGCGGCCGCCGAACTTCGTGCCCGAGGTCAGCCGCGCCACCATCCCGACGTCGCCGGCCCGTTCGAAGGCGCGGGCGGCGGCGGTCCACAGGGCGGTGGTGACGGGGTGCGGCGCCACGATCCCCGCGGCCAGGCCGACGGCCAGCAAGGTCCAGGCTTCCAGTCGATCGATGAAGGCGGTCATGTCGGAAACCTTTCGAAAGCGAAGGAGGCGGGCCGCCGCGCTGGGGGGAGGAAACGGCGGCCCGCCTGGGGCTGCGAACCGGCGGGGGATCACCGTTTCGCTGAAGACACTTTGGTCGCTTCCATTCGATCAATCCAATTGATCGTTTTTCGGATCGAGATCGGAAGTCTCTATGGCTCCGGTTCGGCGCGGTTGCGCGAGGCGGGAGGCCGGGGCTAAGCCTTGCCCATGAGTTCTCCCGATACCGCCATCCTGCCCGACGCCGCCGCGGGCAACTGGGTCGACCGCCACGCGCCGCCGGCCCTGCGGCCCTGGCTGAAGCTGGGACGGTTCGACCGGCCGGCGGGCATCTGGCTGCTGATGCTGCCCGGCTGGCAAGGCATCGCACTGGCGGCGGCCGGCAAGGGGCAGTGGCCCAATCCGTGGCTGCTGATCGCCTTCTTCGTCGGAGCGGCCCTGATGCGGGCGGCCGGCTGCGCCTTCAACGACATCGTCGACCGCGATTTCGACGCCCAGGTCAGCCGCACGGCCATGCGCCCGATCCCGGCCGGCCTGATCAGCGTCAAGCAGGCCTGGGCGTTCGTGGTCGGCTGCTGCCTGGTCAGCTTCCTGATCCTGCTGTGCCTGAATCCGCTCTGCCTGCTGCTGGGCGTGCTGTCGCTGGGGCTGGTGGCGGCCTACCCGTTCATGAAGCGGATCACCTGGTGGCCCCAGGCCTGGCTGGGCCTGACCTTCAACTGGGGCGCCCTGATGGGCTTCGCGGCGGTCGCGAGTTCGGGGATGTCGACCCTGGGCCTGATCGTGACCCTGTTTGGGGGAGCCGGCGGCGGCGCCTGGCACTTCGGCTTGAGCTGGGCCGCCGTGCTGCTCTACGCCTCGGGCGTCTTCTGGACCCTGGGCTACGACACGATCTACGCCATCCAGGACCTCGAGGACGACGCCCTGGCCGGGGTGAAGTCGTCGACCCGCCGCCTGGGCGCGCACGTGCAGAAGGGCGTGCTGGCCTTCTACGCCGCCAGCTTCGTGCTGGTGATCGCCGCGGCCTGGGCCGGGGACGTGGGCCCGCTGTTCCTGCCCCTGGCGGCCCTGGTCGCCGTCCACCTGTCGCGCCAGGCGGCCCGGGTGCGCCTGGACGACCCGGTCGGGGCCCTGGCCCTGTTCAAGTCCAACGCCCAGGTCGGGTTCGTGCTGTTCCTGGCCCTGGCGGCGGGGATGTGGAAGCCACCGGGGCTTTAAAATCCCTCTCTCTGTGAGAGAGGAGTTCTAGGGCGCGCCCCCGTTCAAAGCCGCCCCCTAGAACGGCCCCGCGTGGTAGATTCGCTCGGTGGTCTTCTCCAGCTCGCCCAGCCGCCGGTCGTAGAGGCGGATCAGGCAGGATCGGTTGGCCCCGCACCGGCGCCGCTCGGCCAGCCACTGGCGCTGCTGGTCCTGCAGGGCGTCGCGGCCGCCCATGGCCAGGGTGTGCTTGTTGATCTCGTAGAGCACCGACATCCGCACGTCCTTGTCGTTCAGCGGCAGGTAGGCGCAGACCGCCTTCTCGTCGGCGGCCTTGGCCCGCAGGCAGTCGAAGCTGGCGGCGTGGGCGAGCGACGGGGCGGCGCCGGCCGCGAGGGTCAGGGCGAGGGCGATCAGAAGCGGGCGCATGGCGGTCTCCGGGCGGACTTCGAGGGGGCGTGACGTCGGGTCATTCTGTCAGCCTGACGCTGAATGTGGCATGATCGTTCCATGGCCGTCGCGTCCCGCATCAAGCCGCAGGAACTGTTCACCCCCGAGGAATGGGCGCCGCTGTCGGCGCGCTCCAGCTGGCGGGGCCTGCTGATGGTGGCCCACGCCTGGGCGGTGATCGTCGCGGCGGGCGCGATGTTCGTGATCTGGCCCAATCCCCTGACCTACGTCCTGGCCGTGATGCTGATCGGCGCGCGCCAGTTGGGCCTGGCGATCCTGATGCACGAGGCCGCCCACGGCGGGCTGCATCCGAACCTCAAGGTCAACGACTGGGTCGGCGAATGGCTGTGCGCGGCCCCGACCGGCGCCTCCCTGGCCAAGTACCGGCCCTACCACCTGACCCACCACAAATACGCCCAGCAGGCCGAGGACCCGGACCTGGTGCTGTCGGCGCCGTTCCCGACCACCCGCGCGTCCCTGCGCCGCAAGATCGTCCGCGACCTGACCGGCCAGACCTTCTTCAAGCAGCGGTTCGGTCCGCTGCTGGGGAAGATGAAGGGCGCGGGCGACCAGCCGAAAGGCGCGGTCTTCGCCGGCGAGGTCGCGCGCCAGCGGCCGTTCCTGCTGTGGAACCTGGGCCTGCTGGTCGTGCTCAGCGCCGCGGGCCTGTGGTGGGCCTGGTTCGCGCTGTGGATCGTGCCGATGGCCACCTGGTTCCCGCTGGTCACTCGCCTGCGCAACATCGCCGAGCACGCCCTGGTGGCCAAGGACGAGCCCGATCCGTTCCGCCACGCCCGCACCACTTCGGCCAACTGGATCGAGCGCGCCCTGATCGCGCCCTACCACGTCAATTTCCACGCCGAGCATCACCTGTTCATGCACATGCCCTGCTGGAACCTGCCCAGGGCCCACCGGCTGCTGGCGAAGAAGGGCCTGACCGAGGGCATGCTGACGGCGCCGGGCTATCTGACCGTGCTGAAGGCCGCGTCCAGCCGGGTCCCCGCCTAGACGGACCTCGCCTCGGGGCCGTCCGGGTGCTCTAAGGCGGCCATGATCGACCAGACCCTCGCCGGCCGCCGCGCCTTCATCCTGGAGAACACCCGGGTGCAGGCTCCGCCGCACACGCCGGAGCTTCAGTTGCACCTGGCCGACGAGATCACCCCGATCTGGAAACTGACCGAGGAGGCCCTGGCCGAGATCGGCCTGCCGCCGCCATTCTGGGCCTTCGCCTGGGCGGGCGGCCAGGCCCTGGCGCGCTACATCCTCGACCATCCCGGGATCGTCGCCGGCAAGCGGGTGATCGACTTCGCCAGCGGTTCGGGCCTGGTGGCGATCGCGGCGATGAGGGCGGGCGCGGCCAGTGTGCTGGCGGCCGACATCGACGTGTTCTGCGAGGCGGCGATCGGCTTGAACGCCGCGGCCAACGGCGTCGAGGTCGCCTTCACCGAGGTGGACCTGCTCGACGCCCCGCCCCCGGCCGCCGATGTGATCCTGGCGGGCGACATCTGCTACGAGCGGCCGATGGCCGAGGCGGTGATGGCCTGGCTGGGCCAGGGACGGGCGGCCGGCGCGGCCGTACTGATCGGCGACCCGGGCCGCACCTACTTCCCCAAGGACGGCCTGGTGAAACTGGCCGAGTACCAGGTGCCCACCACGCGCGAGCTGGAGGACATGGCCGTCAAGCGCACCAGCGTCTGGACTCTGCCGTGACGGCGATCTAGAACAATACGAGAACATTCAGGGAGGCGCGGCATGCGCGAGGACGGCAAGATCGACTATATCGAGTGGCGCGCCGGCGACCTGCCGGCCACCAAGGCCTTCTACGCCGCCGCCTTCGGTTGGAGCTTCGTCGACTACGGTCCCGACTACGCCGCCTTCGAAGGCCAGGGCGCCGACGGCGGCTTCTGCACGCCGCAGGAAGGTTCGACCGACAAGCCGCTGGTGGTGCTCTACGCCCACGACATCGAGGCCATGCTGGCCAAGGTGACGGCGGCGGGGGCGGCGATCACCAAGCCGATCTTCAGCTTCCCCGGCGGCCGCCGCTTCCACTTCACCGATCCGTCCGGCAACGAGCTGGCGGTGTGGAGCGAGGGCTAAATTATCCGCTCATCCCGGCGAATGCCGGGACCCAGATCTCAAAGCTGGGTCGCTGATTGGAAGAGCTCGGCGCTGTTGGCCTCAGCCACACCGCCATGCCATCTGGGTCCCGGCGTTCGCCGGGATGAGCGGATTTTGAAGCGCGCGAAAAACCGTCACGAAACCGCGATAAATCCGTCTCCGGACGATTTACGGGGCGAGCGACGGTGGACCAGGCCAGGACCTGCGGCGACTGCGGGATGTGCTGCAAGCTGATGGGCGTGGCCGCCATCGACAAGCCGGCCCACGCCTGGTGCGGCCACTACCGCAAGGGCGCCGGCTGTGCGATCTACGCCGACCGGCCCCAGGCCTGCGCCGACTACGCCTGCTACTGGCTGAACGCCCCCAACCTGGACGACCGCTGGCGCCCCGACCGGGCCCGCTTCGTCCTGCATCGCGAGGACGAGGGCCGGACCCTGGTGGTCGAGGTCGATCCCGCCGCGCCGGACGCCTGGCGCAAGGCCCCCTTCCACGACACCTTCAAGGCCTGGGCGGCGCGCGGCGCGGCCCAGGGCCTGGCCCTCAACGTCCTGGTCGGACGGCGAGGCTATACGATCCTGCCCGATCGCGACGTCGATCTGGGCCTGGTGCGCGAGATCCCGGCATGAGCGAAACCGCTTCCCTTCCGCCGCTGACCGCGGCCCCGTCAAAGTCGTGCGGCGACTGCGGCATGTGCTGCAAGGTCCTGCACATCAGCGAGCTGAACAAGCCCGCCGGCCAGTGGTGCGGGGTGTTCCGCAAGGGCTCGGGCTGCGGCGACTACGAGGCCCGGCCCCAGGCCTGCAGGGGCTTCCACTGCCTGTGGCTGACCTCGGAGAAGCTGGACGCCGCCTGGCGGCCCGACAAGGCCGGCTTCCTGATGTACCCCGACCGCGACGGCAAGCGGCTGAACGTGGTGGTCGATCCCGGCAAGCCCGCCTCGTGGACGCGCGAGCCCTACTATTCGCGGCTGAAGGCCATGTCGCAGCGGGCCTATGACGGCTACGAGCTGCTGATCTGCATCGGCGACCGCCGCGTGGTGATGTTCCCCACCGAGGATGTCGACCTGGGCGTGCTCAATCCCGACCACAAGCTGGTCAGCGGCTATGTCGACAAGGACGGCGCCAAGGTGCCATTCGCGATGGTGCTGAGCGACGTCGAGGCCTCCTAGAACCTCGGCCGGAAATCCCTCGGCTTCCATCCGAAGTCAGCCCGCGCCGGGGCGTCGTCGAAGGTCAGGTCCTGGGCCATGCGGTCGGCCATGGTCGCGGTGGCGCCGGGATAGAACGGCTTGGCCAGGGTCAGCAGCAGGCGGAACAGCCAGGCGGGCAGGGACAGGATCAGCGGCCGGCGGCCCAGGCCCTGGTAGATCCGCTCGGCCATCACGCGATAGGTCAGGGTCTCGCCGCCGACCAGGTCATAGGCCTTGTCCCGCGCCGCTGGGGCTCCGGCCGCGGCGATCGCCCCGCCGGCCAGGTCGTCGGCATGGACCGGCTGGCGCAGGCCTTCGCCCCGACCCGACAGCGGCAACACCTTGAACCGGCGGATCAGCCCGGCCAGGCGGCTGACATTGCCGTCGCGCCCTTCCAGATAGATCAGGGTCGGGCGCAGGATCGTCCAGGCCACGCCGTGCTCGGCGCAGAACGCCTCGACCTTGGCTTCGGACTCCGCCAGGGCCTTGGCCACGGCCCGCTCCGAGGCCTCGGTCGAGTCCAGCTTGGTGAAGCGGCTGGTCGAGGAGAAGGCCACCAGCCGGGTCATGCCGCGCGCCTTCAGGGCGGGCAGGGCCTGGGGCAGCAGCCAGATCGGCGACAGCGAGAACACCGTGGCCACCGGCGGCAGCTCGTCGGCCAGGTCCGGGTCGGCCAGGTCGCCGTCGATCCAGCAGACGTCGTCGCTGGGCGGCCGCCGGCTCAGCGAGATCGGCGTGGTCCCCAGGGCGTTCAGCCGCGCCAGCAGGAACTGGCCGATCAGGCTGGTGGCGCCCAGCACCAGCACGGGCGAGATCAGATCGGAGGATGAGGTGGTTTCAACGTCCATCCTTCCCCTATAGTCGCGCCGCAACCGGCGACCCAGGACTTTGGTCATGACCTTCGAGGAAGTGCGCGCCTTCGCCTTCGGATTGCCCGGCGTGACCGACGGGACGGCCTACGGCCATCCGTGCCTGAAGGCGCACGGCAAGTTCCTGACCCGCGTCTGGGACGACGGCGACACCCTGGTCTGTCCGGGCGTCACGCTGGACGAACGCGAGATGCTGATCGAGGCCGAGCCCGGGACGTTCTTCGTCACCGACCACTACAAGAACTACCCCTACGTCCTGATCCGCCTGTCGCGGGTCGAGGCCGGAACGGTGGAGGGTTTCCTGGAACGCCGATGGCGGGCGACCGCGCCGAAGACGCTGCTCAAGCGTTACGATGCGGAGAAGGCCTGACGCGGACGGCGCCAGGGCCTATATCGGCCTGACCCTCAAGTCCCAGCCGCCTTCGGGAGATCCCCATGCCCCATTCCATCCCCGACATCCGCGCGGGCGACGTGGCCATGCCGGTCATCGGCCTGGGCACCTGGCAGTTGGACGACGGTACGGCCCAGCCCCTGGTCGAGAAGGCGCTGGAACTGGGCTACCGCCACATCGACACCGCCCAGGCCTATCGCAACGAGCAGGACGTCGGGGCGGCCCTGGCGGCCACCGGCGTGCCGCGCGACGAGATCTTCCTGACCACCAAGGTCTGGGTCGACCAGTTCGCCCAGGGCGACCTGCAGCGGTCGGTCGAGGGCAGCCTCAAGCGCCTGAAGGCCCCGCAGGTCGACCTGCTGCTGCTGCACTGGCCCAAGCCCCGGCCGGCCCTGGCCGAGACCATGGCGGCGCTGAACGACGTCCACGCCCGGGGGCTGACCCGCGCCATCGGCCTGTCGAACTTCCCCTCGGCGGTGATGGCCAAGGCCCAGGCTGCCTCGGAGGCGCCGGTCGCCACCAACCAGGTCGAGTACCACCCCTACCTGTCGCAGAAGACCCTGATCGCCAAGGCCAAGGCGATGGGCTCGACGATCACCGCCTGGTCGCCCCTGGCCCAAGGCAAGGTGGCCGACGATCCGGTGCTGGTCGAGATCGGCGAGGCCCACGGCAAGACGGCCGGCCAGGTGACCCTGCGCTGGCAGGTCCAGCAGGGCGTGGCGACCATCCCGCGCACGCGGAACCCCGGCCGGCTGGCCGAGAACTTCGACATCTTCGACTTCGCCCTGTCCGAGGAGGAGATGGCGCGCATCTTCGCCCTGGCGCGGCCGGACGGGCGGCTGGGGAACTGGCTGGACCCGGCGTTCGAATGGGACGCGGATTGAGTCCGGACTAGAACGGCGTCAGCTGGACGGTCTGGGGCAACTGGACCTTCACCGGCCCGCCCTCGTTCAGGGTCTTGGCCGCGACGGCGCGGAGGATCGCCGAAACGTCGGCGCTGTCGGGCGAGTGGCCCGCCCCTTGGATCGTGAACATCGCGCCGGTCCTGTGCGCCGCCGACGCGGCCTGGCCCAGCGCCCGGCCGTTGGCGAAGGGCACCGTGTCGTCCGCCGTGCCGTGGATCAGGTAGTAGGGCTCGTCCAGCGTCGGAACCGCGCCGAGGTTGTCGTAGCGGTCGGCGATCAGCAGGCGGACGGCGGCGGGGGCCATGGAGCGGAGGTCGGTGAACGTGCCGATGGTCACCAGCGCGTCCAGCTTCTGACGCCGGGCCAGGCCGAAGGCGACGCCGCCGCCCAGGCTGTGGCCGACCACGATCACCTTGCCGCCGCCCGCCACGACGCGGGCCCGGGCGTAGAAAGCGTCGGCGTCGGCGGCCAGGCCCGCCTCGCTGGCCTTGCCGGGGTTGCCGCTGTACTCGCGATAGTCGGCCGCCACCACGCCGTAGCCTTCGGCGATCAGGGGCGCCAGCCACGTCATCGACCGGGTCGCGGCCGAGCCGTTGCCGTGCAGCACCAGGAAGGTCGGCTTGCCGTCGCGCGGCGCGATCTCGGCGCCCTTCAGCGTCAGACCGTCGGCCGTCCGGACGGTGTCGATCACGGCGCCCGGCGGCAGGACCGACGGGTCCAGCGGGGCGGTCGGCGCGGGATAGATGCGCTCGTGGATCTGGGCCCTGACGGGAACCGAGACGAGCAGGACGCCGGCGGCGAGGCCGACGGCGACGAGGAGGGCGGGACGCTTCATGCGGCGATGCTATGCGGCCCAGCTTGAAGCGCAACCCCGCCCTACTTCGCCAGCCGGCCGTCCGTCAGCGCCGTCGGTTCGAACCGGAAGATCACCTCCGGGTCGGGATGCTTGATCCCCTTGAGCAGCTTCTTCGGGGCCGAGACGTGCAGCAGCCAGCGCAGGATGTTCAGCCGGGCGGCCTTCTTGTGGTTGGCGCGCACGCACACCCACGGGGCGGGGACGGAGTGGGTGCGCATCAGCATCTCGTCGCGGGCCGCCGAATAGTCGTCCCACTTGGCCTGGGCCACGGCGTCCAGGTCGCTGACCTTGAAGGCCTTCAGCGGCTCCTCGCGGCGGGCCTTCAGGCGTTCGGCCTGGGTCTCCTGGTCGATGTCCAGCCAGAACTTGGTCATCTTGACCCCGTTCTCCACCAGCATCAGCTCGAAGGCCGGCACGTCGCGCAGGAACTGCTCCTGCTCGTGCGGGGAGGAGAAGCCCATCACCCGCTCGACCCCGGCGCGGTTGTACCAGGAGCGGTTGAAGACCACGGCCTCGCCGGACGCCGGCAGGTGCCGGGCATAGCGCTGGAAGTACCACTCGCTGCGCTCGCGATCGCTGGGCGCCGGGAGGGAGATGACCCGGGTGGCGCGGCGGTGGGCGTGCTCGGTCAGGCGGGCGATGGCTCCGTCCTTGCCGGCCGCGTCGCGGCCTTCGAAGACGGTGACCGTCTTCCAGCCTTCCTTGATGGCCAGCTTCTGCAGGCCGATCATCGCCAGCTGCAGGTCGCGGAGTTCGGCTTCGTAGTCTTCCAGCTTGCTCATGCGGTGACCCTACCCCCGTCCCGTTCAGTTGCGCTAGAAGGACGCCATGATCCGCCTCTTCGTTCCCCATCCGCTCAAGGCCGGCGCCGGCGTCGCGCCCAACATCGACCAGTCGCGCTACCTGACCGCCGTGATGCGGCTCAACGTCGGCGACGAGATCCTGGTGTTCAACGGCCAGGACGGCGAGTGGCGCTGCAGCCTGACCGAGGCGGGCAAGCGCGGCTGCCTGTTGAAGGCCGAGGAACAGACCCGGCCCCAGACCTTCGGCCCCGACCTCGACCTGGTGGTCGCCATGGTCAAGCGCGGCCGGGTCGAGACCATCGTCGAGAAGGCCGCCGAGCTGGGCGCGCGCCGGGTGCGCCTGACCCAGACCCGGCGGACCAATGTCGACTTCCTCAAGCTGGGTCGCCTGGACGCCATCGCCATCGAGGCCGCCGAGCAGACCGGCCGGCTGGACGTGCCCGCCGTCGACGACCCGCAGAAGCTGGACAAGATTCTGGATGGCTGGGACGCGGAGCGGAAGCTGATCTTCTGCGACGAGGGCGGCGACGCGCGGCCGCTGATCGAGGCGGCCAAGGAGGCCCCGGCGCCGGCGGCGATCCTGATCGGCCCCGAAGGCGGCTTCGCGCCCGAGGAGCGTGAGAAGCTGCGGTCCCTGCCGTTCGTGATCCCGGTGACCCTGGGCCCGCGCATCCTGCGCGCCGACACCGCGGCCATCGCGGCCATGACCCTGTGGCAGGCCGCCGCCGGCGACTGGCGCTAGGCCCGGTTCGAGTGGCGGCCTCCTGGGATCAGGCCGGGGTCAGAAGGCGAAGCTGACCGTGGCGGCGCCGGCATGTTGCTGCTGGCTCCGGGCGATCGCGCCGTCATAGGCGATCTCCGCGCGCCAGGCCCGGCCGACGAGGCCCAGTCCAAGGCCGACATGCGCGGCGTCACGCGCCGCCGACAGGCCTTGAACCGAATAGGTATGGCCAGGGTTCGTCGCCAGGGCGAGCGTTCGGCGATCGCCGCCGGCGTCGAGTTCATGCTCCCACGCCAACTCGCCCCGGGCGAACAGGCGGCTTGCGCCCATCTGGCCTTCCGCATGGGCTCGCAGGCCGGCGGTGGCGACGCTTCGGAAGGATCGCAGGTCCGGCGACGACAAGGCGGTCTCGCCGCCGGTCTCTTGGAAGCCGGACAGCCGCAGCATCGTGCTCGACACCCCAACGAAGGGCTCAGCGTCGAGCCTTCTGGCGGTGAGGGGAAAGGCGACCTCGGCGAACAGGTCGCTGGACCAGCCGTGAGACGTGCTCTGGAGATGGTCGTTGATCGTCCCGAAGGCGACGCGACGCTCGGATTCGAGATGAAGCCGGGTCAGGCCCACGCCGCCGCGCGCGACCATCGAACCCCGCCTGGCCTGGCCGTACAGGGTCGGGCCGACATAGGTGTTGGACAGGCGGCCCTGGCTTGACGTCACATCCTGATCCCCGAAACCGAGCGCGGCCCCGACGCGCACGTCGGCGGCGGGATCGAGATCGATCCCCACGGCGAAATCGCGAGCGCTGGCCCGGCTCGACGCCAGGTCGCCCGACTCGTCGTAGCGGGCGCTGTCGGTGGACGCCGTCGCCCAGACCCGCCGGCCGGGTCGCTGATCCCGCACCTGCCGCAGGATGGCCAGGCGTTCGAAGCGGCCTGTCTCGAACAGCGCCGTCAACGCCGTCGCGTGGAATTCCCCCGAAAGCTGGTCGAGCGCGGCGGGGATCTGTTGCTCGGGCAACCAGGCGACTTCGTCGAGCAAGGCCGACGATCCGGGAAGCGCGGCCACCGCGCCCGCCACGGAGCGCTGATTTTCGCTGACGGCGAGCCCGACGAGACGCTCCTGGTCGAGGGTCAGCACCACGTCGACGGAATCGGGATTGTAGTCCACCGAGGCGTCGACGAGCGCGGGCAGTCCCGCGGATCGCACCTCGCCGAAAGAGCCGCTCAACCGGCTTCCCTCCAGAATCCGCCAACTGGAGCCGATCCGATACCGCTGGGGCGCGAAGCGGAGATCGAGCGCGCCGCCCTGGAGCTGGGCGACGCCGCCGGCCGACAGGCGGTCGGAGGAGCCGCCGGCGAGGTCGACCACATAGAGCGAATTCGCGCCGAGGGTCAGTCCGCCGGCGATGCTGATCGTCGCCGTGCCGGAGCCGGGCGCCACGCCGCCGCCCTGGGCATCGAGCGCGCCGATCCGCCCATTGCCGCTGAGCAGACCGGCCGAGACCACGAATGCGGCGGGCGTGTCCACACCAGCCAGCTGGACGCCGCCGGCGGTGATCAACGCGGTTCCCGAGAACGGCTGGGGGCCGCCCAGCACCACGGTCCCCGAGCCGGTCTTCCGCAGCAACCCATGCCCCGACAGGACACCGGCGAAGACGCCGTTGAAATTCTGGTTCAGGCTGAGCTCGCCGTCGTTGACGACCATGCCATTGATGCTTCGGGTGTCGCCCGCCAGTCGGCCGTCCGCGGCGATCTCGAGGCCGCCGGCGAAGCTGTTGGCGCCGAGCAGGGTCAGCAGTCCGCCGCCCACCACCTTCAGGCCGCCAGGGCCCGTGACCGGACCGCTCAGGCCGATCGCGAAGCCCTTGGTGTCGAGCACAGTCGCCCCTTCCAGGACGATCGCACGCCCCGCCACGATGTCGGTCACGCCGTAGAAGGTCGTGCCGTCATGCGCCGTGAACGGGGCGGCGCTTGCGACGAAGTTCGCGTCCAGCGGCACCATCAGGCCATCGGCGAAGCGCACCAGTTCGCCCGCCCGATAAAAATACCAGTCGTGCCCGACATTGAACGCCGACTCGTAGGGGCCGACCTCCCACACCACGCCGTCGGCGGTCCGCAGGAAGGTCCGGTTGCCGAGGGTGTAGGCCAGTTCGCCGAATTCCGAGATCTGCAGGATCGCGGTGCTGGCCCCCAGATTGGTCAGCGCGCCCGAGGGGTTGCGGATGTAGAGCGTTCCCCGGTCGCGGAAAGCGACCCAGCCGTTCCGGACCTGGTAGTCTTGGCCGGGCAGGCCCTCAGCCGTGCTGAGCACGATTTCGCTGACGCCGTCGCTCAGCAGCATCTGAGCCTGGGAAGCACAGCATGTGTTCCGCCGGTTGAAGACGAACAGCGCGCCATCGGTCCGGGGGTAGTAGTTGAGGGAATTGTGGGTGTCGGTGATGCGGCGCGTCACCACGCCGTCGAACGTCTCGATGTTGTAGTCGGCGGCCTGGGAGTTGGGGGCGAACGAGCCATTGCTGGTCCAGTAGGCGATCACGCCGTCAGCCAGGACGTCGAGCTGGTAATTGCCATTGTCGCCCGGCGCCTGCGTCACCAGACCGGTCGTGGTGTCCAGGCGATAGACGAAGTTCGGGGTGGCGACGCCCGTAACGGCGTTCAAGCCGCTGAACACGGCGTACTGGCCTTCCACGCGCAACGAAAGGTTGGAATTCAACGTGCCGACGCGCACCAGCCCGTTGGTGTTGAAGTTGAACAGCGTGCTGCTGATGGCGCCCTGGACGTCAGCGGCGAAGGCCGCGCCGGTCGGGCTGAGATAACCATAGAGCGGCGTGAATTGCGGACCGGCGCCGATCAGGGTCTCGGTCCCGTTCGCCGCCCGGATGCGAACCTGATGAGGATCGACGTTTGGGATGTAGAGGATACGCGATCCGTCGCTGTCGAGTATCTCGCCGTCCACCGTCGCGACGGCCTGGGTCTGCGCGGCGGCCGTCCCGGCGCACCACGCCAGGACCATGGCCGCCAAGATTTTTATCGTGATGCCCGACATAGGCGCGCCCTGAACAACCCTAAGGTTATGTCGTCCGCAGTTTTGGCCACAAAGCGTTTGGCGCGCAATCGCCTCCCGAGTTCAAGAGGCCTGGCCGGCTCCGTCTGGACGGGTCGCGATCGAAACGCCCTCCGTTGCGAAAGGCTGGGCGGCCCCCTTGAGGTTCGCTAAGAAAACGCCCAACTGCGCAGCACGACAGTTTGCGGGCGGGTCGGAGGAGCGTTCCTCCCTCTGGATGCGTGTTTTGGGAGGGTGGCCGATGGCCGAAGCCGTGAGCCAGGAGCGTCCGCTGACGCTGGACGATCTGACCGCCTATTTCGCCAAGGGCAGCAAGCCCAGGGACCAGTTCCGCGTGGGCGCCGAGCACGAGAAGTTCGGCTTCTATCTGAAGGACCACACGCCGGTCCCCTATGAGGGCGACCGGGGCGTGCACGCCTTGCTGACCGGCCTGCAGCGCTTCGGCTGGAAGCCGGTGATGGAAGGCCCGACGATCATCGGGCTGGAGCGCGCCGGCGCCAATGTCAGCCTGGAGCCCGGCGGCCAGTTCGAGCTCAGCGGCGCGCCGCTGCTGACCATGCACGACATCTGCGACGAGACCGGCAAGCACCTGGACGAGGTCAAGACCGTCGCCGACGAGCTGGGCCTGGGCTTCCTGGGCCTGGGCTTCTCGCCGCTGTGGAAGCGCGAGGACGTGCCGGTCATGCCCAAGGGCCGCTACGTGATCATGCGCAAGTACATGCCCAAGGTCGGCAATCTGGGTCTGGACATGATGCTGCGCACCTGCACCGTGCAGGCCAATCTCGACTTCTCCAGCGAAGCCGACATGGTCGCCAAGTTCCGCATGAGCCTGGCCCTGCAGCCGATCGCCACGGCCCTGTTCGCCAATTCGCCGTTCACGGAAGGCAAGCCCAACGGCTTCCTGTCGGCCCGGGCCAACGTCTGGACCGACACCGACGCCGACCGCACGGGCCTGCTGGACTTCGTGTTCGAGGACGGTTTCGACTTCGAGCGCTACGCCCGCTACGCCCTGGACGTGCCGATGTACTTCGCCAAGCGCGGCGACAGGTACATCGACCTGGCCGGCCGCAGTTTCCGCGACTTCATCGACGGCAAGATCCCGGAGCTGCCGGGCGAGCACGCCTCGATCAAGGACTGGGCCGACCACACCACCACCCTGTTCCCGGAAGTGCGGCTGAAGACCTATCTGGAGATGCGCGGCGCCGACGCCGGGCCCTGGAGCCGTCTCTGCGCCCTGCCGGCCCTGTGGACCGGAGTCTTCTACGACGACGCGGCCCTGGCCGCGGCCTGGGATCTTTGCAAGCATTGGACTGCAGAGGATCGTGCCGGCCTGCGCCGCGACGTGCCGAAACTGGGCCTGAAAGCCAAGGTGGCCGGGCGCACGGCCCAGGACGTGGCCAAGGACTTCGTGGCCATCGCCAAGGCGGGCCTGAAGAACCGCGCCCAGCTGAACGGCGGCTTCCTGGACGAGACGATCTATCTGGGCGACCTGGAAGAGATCGCCGCGACCGGGATCACCCCGGCCGAACGCCTGCTGTCGCTCTATGAGGGCGCGTGGAAGGGCGACATCAACCGGGTGTTCGAGGACTTCGCCTACTAGCGGAGCCTATCGAGGCGGAGCGAGCGCGCGGTCCTAAAAGATCGCGCGGGCCGCGGCGATGATCCCGACCCAGGCCATCAGGCTGGCCGCCACCGCCGCCAGCCGGCCCCAGGCCAGCTTGACGCGGGCGGGGCGCGATCGCGCGGCGCCGGACGGCGGCCGCAAACGGGAATCATAACCGACGTAAGCCACGACGTTTCTCCCTGGACGCCTCTCTGGAGGAGGCTTTCACGCTAAGCGCTGGGATCATTGCAGCGCTTGAAAGGTTAACGAACGCTTTACACTTGTAGTCGGTGGAACGTGGCTCAGATTGATCCGGTTCCCTCATAGGGCTTGGAGATGTGCGGGGGGCCGTCCTCGCGGATCTCGTCGCCCTCCCAGGCCTCGTCGTCGGGCATAGAGACGTTGGCGTCCCAGTGCTCGGCCTGGCTGGAGCCCGAGCCGCTGTCGGTGTGGCGCACCACCTCGTTGACGTCGACCGCCCGGGTCTCGGCCGCGGTCAGGCCGGCGCGCTTGAAGTCGACGTGCTCGGGATAGAAGGCCAGGCGGCCGGCGATCTGGCTGACGCCGGGCAACGGGGTCTCGTACGACCAGACGGCGTTCTCGATGATCTTGGCGTCGCGGCTGATCGTGTAATAGCTGGCCTGGCCCTTGTGGGGGCAGTGGGTGACCTTGTCGGTCTTGTGCAGGAAGCCCATGGCCACGTCCGAACGCGGGAAGTAGCGCACCGGGGCGTAGTCGGCTTCGTGCAGCAGCAGGACATCGCCGCTGTCGGCGATCTCGTGGCCTTCGAAGAGCACCTCCACCCGCCCGTCCTCGCGCGAACAGGTGATGGGATGGTCCGAAGTGGGGCTGGTCATGGCCAATTCTCCCGTCTGGCAGGGCGTCGATTAAGAAACGCGCGGGACGGGCGGCGGGCTCCGAGGCGGCAAGCCATTGCTTGTGAAACGCAAAGCGCCGTGATCTTCTCCCCGCCGATTGGGGAGGGGAGGGCGAAACCACCTGCTGGGCGCCCCGCCGCTTGTACGTTTCAAGGTTCGTGAATGAATATCGTCGTCGCCGTCGGCATCCTGGTCACTCTCGTGACCGGCGTGCCCGTGCTTATCCAGCTGCTGCGGGGCCATCCGCGCGGTCTGATCATCTGCTTCCTGGCCGAGATGTGGGAGCGGTTCTCCTACTATGGCATGCGCGGGCTGCTGATCTTCTACCTGACGCAGCACTTCCTGTTCGATTCCAAGACGGCGGGCGGCCACTACGGCTCCTACACCTCGCTGGTCTACATCGTGCCCCTGCTGGGCGGTTTCCTGGCCGACCGCTACCTGGGCACCCGCAAGGCCGTGGCCTTCGGCGCCATCCTGCTGGTGGCGGGCCACCTGACCATGGCGGTCGAGGGCCGTCCGGCCACCCAGATCCTGGACTACGCCGGCCACACCTACGAGTTCCAGGTCAAGGGCCGCGGCGAGGAGCGGGTGGCCAAGATCGTCGTCGGCGACAAGCCCTATGAGGTGGCGGCCAACGACAAGGGCGACTTCGAGATCAAGAACCTGCCGGCCCAGTCGGTCCTGCCCTCGGTGCTGCCCAAGGGGCAGTACAAGCTGGGCGTCAAGGATCGCGATCCGCTGTACCTGAACATCTTCTGGCTGGCCCTGTCGCTGATCATCGTCGGCGTGGGCTTCATGAAGGCCAATGTCGCCACCCTGGTGGGACAGCTCTATCCGCAGGGCGACCCGCGCCGCGACCCGGGCTTCACCCTCTACTACTACGGCATCAACCTGGGCTCGTTCTGGGCGGCCATCCTCTGCGGCCTGCTGGGCGTCAACCTGGGCTGGAACGCCGGCTTCGGCATGGCCGGCATCGGCATGCTGGCCGGCTTCGTGATCTTCGTGCTGGGCAAGCCCTGGCTGCTGGGCAAGGGCGAACCGCCCGAGTTCGCCAAGCTGAAGGCCCCGGTGCTGGGCCCGCTGAACCGCGAGGGCCTGATCTACGCCGCCTCGCTGGGCGTGGTCGGGCTGGTCTTCTTCCTGGTGCAGTACACGCCCGTCGTCAGCGCCACCCTGATCGCGGGCAGCGTCCTGTCGGTGGCCTACATCCTGTGGTTCGCCTTCGTGAAGTGCCAGAAGGTCGAGCGCGAGCGGCTGCTGCTGGCCACGGTGCTGGTGCTGGGCGCGGTGGTGTTCTGGGCCCTGTTCGAACAGGCCGGCTCGTCGCTGAACCTGTTCGCGGCCACCAACGTCAACCTGACCCTGCTGTCGCACCCGGTGCAATGGCTGGGCGGGGCGGTGGTGCTGGGCGCGCCCGAGCAGCTGGCCGCGGCGGGCATCGACCCGGCCGGCAAACTGTGGGTCAACACCGCGTTCAACGCCGCCCAGACCCAGGCGATCAACGCCGGCTGGATCCTGATCTTCGCCCCGGTCTTCGCCGCCCTCTGGACCTTCCTGGGCGGTCGGGGCAAGAACCCCGGCCCGATGGTCAAGTTCGGCCTGTCGCTGATCCAGGTGGGCGCGGGCTTCCTGATCCTGCTGGTCGGGGCCCACTTCGCCGACGGCGCGTTCCGCATGCCGCTGATCTTTCTGATCGTCATGTACATGCTGCACACCTCGGGCGAGATGTTCATGTCGCCGGTCGGCCTGTCCCAGATGACCAAGCTGTCGCCGCTGTCGATCGTCTCGTTCGTGATGGCGGTCTGGTACATGGCGCTGTCCATGGGCAACCTGGTCGCGGGCTTCATCGCGGGCATCGCCTCGACCGAGACCATCGGCGGTCAGGTGCTGGACCCGGCCGCGGCCCTGGCCCAGTCGCTGCTGGTGTTCAAGATCGTCGGCCTGATCTCGATCGGCATCGGCGTGGTGTTCCTGGCCCTGTCGCCGATCCTCAAGAAGTGGTCGCACGGCTCGGACGACACCAATCCCGAGCCGGGCGAGCCGGCCTCGATCGCCCCCTAAGGCGGTCGATCCAGACAAGAAAGGCCCCGGAGCGATCCGGGGCCTTTTTCTTGGCTGCCATCCGGTTGACGCGAATATTTCGTCAGCGCACGCTAAGGTCGATTCATCCTTGGTCGATCAGGGCGGCGCGAAGCCGCCGTCTCGGGAGGGCGGCATGGGAACGGCCTACACCATCTTCGGCGCGGGGCCGGCGGGCCTCTACACGGCCTGGCGGCTGGTCACCGGCGGCAAGGCCGTGGCGGGCGACAGCATCGAGCTGATCGAGTGGGGCGACTACGCCTTCGACGGCCCCGGCTCGGGCACCCGCCTGCCGGCCGGTCGGATCGTGACCCACTTCTGCGACGACGACCCGACCCAGTCCTACATCGAGGCCGGCGGCATGCGGTTCATCGAGTGGGACGGGACCCAGGGCCACCAGCTGGTCACCCTGACGATCAACCTGCTGGGCCTGGGCGGTTCGGTGGTGCCGTTCAACACCACGACCGACCCGCTGCTGTATCTGCGCGGCGAGCACATCTACCAGAAGAACCTGGCCACCCAGAACGCGCCCTACAACACGCCGGGCAACAACGCCGCCCCGGCCGCGACCCTGTTCGCCAATATCTCCAACCTGATCACCGGCGTGCCCGCGCCCTCGACGCGCACCGCCCAGTGCCAGTTCTACGGCGACGGGACCCTGCCCTCGACCTTCAACTCGTTCGTCTACGCCCCCGGCTCGACGGCCGGGAACATCGGCTACTGGAACATCTTCTACGACCAGGCCGGCAACGAAGGGTACGAATACGCCTCGGACGCCGGCGGCTACACCTCCAACGTCATCAACTGGAACGCCGCCAACGCCGCCGTCTACAACAGCGAGTTCGCGCCGGGCGGCCAGTTCAAGACCGTGCAGGGCGGCTATTCCCAGGTCTTCGTCCAGCTGTTCCAGCAGACCCGCGCGGCGGCGCAGGAAGCCGGGGTGGACTTCTCTCTGCAGGCCAACACGCGGCTGCACTCGGTCTGGCTGGGCGATGACGGCGTGATCAACTACCGCCTGGCCACCGCCGCCGACCCGTTCAAGGGCGGGCCGACCCTGACCACGCCCAACGCCTTCCTGGCCATGCCCCCGGCCTCGCTGGACCTGGTGGCCGAGGCCACGCGCTACGCCGACCTGCCGGACGGCGCGCTGGACATCATGAACCAGCGGCCGGTGCAGCTCTACATGGACGGTGTGATCCGCCAGCCGTCGATGCGGGTGATGCTGTTCTTCGACAGCCCCTGGTGGGAGACCTGCCCCTATCCGCCGGACCTGACCAGCGACGGCCTGCCCAACACCTTCGGCCCGACCATCACCGACCTGCCGCTGCGCCAGGTCTACTATTTCGGCAACAACAGCGACGGCAATCCCAACCCCGTCTACGGGGTGCTCGCCTCGTACGACGACATGCAATACGTGCAGTTCTGGCAGGAGCTGGAGCTGCACGTCGACGAGCGCCGGACCATCCCGCTGGAGGAGGACTACCAGGTCCTCCACAAGCCCGCGACGGCCAACGAGACCATGATCCGCATGGTCCTGCTGGAGCTGGCCAAGGTCCACTACGGCGACCCGAACGACGCCTACAAGATCCCGTACCCGGTCTCGGCGGTGTACAACGACTTCTCGTTCAACCCGTTCGGGGCGGGCTACCACGCCTGGGCGGCGCACTACGACATCTGCGACGTGATGCAGAGGATCCGCCAGCCCACCGGCCTGGTGGACGGCGCGCCGGCGGCCAACCTGTTCATCATCGGCGAGGCCTATTCCAACGACCAGGCCTGGGTGGAGGGCGCGTTCTGCACGGCGGAGTCGGCGCTGGTCGACTACTACGGCATGACCACCATCGCCGACACGACCAACTATCCGCTGATCTGCGCCTGCGCCTGACTAGGGCCGGCGCGGCGTCTGGGAGTGGGGCCGCCAGTCCTTGGGGGCCAGTTCGAAGCCGTCGAACTCGAAGCCGGGCGAGACGGTGCAGCCCACCAGGGTCCAGGCCCCCTGGCTGACGGCGGTCTGCCACCAGCCGGTCGGCACCACCGCCTGCGGCCGTGCGCCGGCCTTCAGGTCGGGACCCAGGACGTGGGCGGTCGCGCCCTGGCCGTCGGGGGTGGACAGGGTCAGGGTCAGGGGCGCGCCAGCGTAGTAGTGCCAGACCTCGACCGCGTCGATCTTGTGCCACGCCGACTGCTCGCCGGCCTGCAGCAGGAAATAGATCGCCGTCGAGGCCGGGCGACCGTCCTCGGTGGGGGTGTCGCGGAAGCTCTGTCGGTACCAGCCGCCCTCGGGGTGGGGCTGGAGGTCCAGCATGCGGATGATCTCGTTGCTGCTCAGGTCGCTCGGGATATCCAAAGACATGCTCACCCCTTGAAGCCGTCCTTTGCGGCCCGAATCTCGCCGAACGCCTCGGCGGGGCCCAGATGGGGCCGCAGCAAGGGTGCGCGCAAGAACGGATTGGTGGCCTTTTCGATCCCGATGGTGGTCGGCACGGTGGGCTCGCCGCGCTCGCGGGCCGCGAACACCGCCTCCGCGCGATCCTTGAGCGCCGGTGCGTCGTCCACGGACAATGCGAAGCGGGCGTTCGAGGCGGTGTATTCGTGGGCGCAGTAGACGGTGGTGTCGTCGGGCAGGGCGGTCAGCTTGGACAGCGAGCCCCACATCTGCTGCGCCGTGCCCTCGAACAGCCGGCCGCAGCCCAGGGCGAACAGGGTGTCGCCGACGAAGGCGATCCCGTCGGCGGCGTCGTGATAGGCGATGTGGCCCAGGGTGTGGCCGCCGGTGTCGATCACGCCTAGAGCCGTGTCGCCCAGCATCACCGTGTCGCCCTCGACCACGGGCCGGTCCAGCGGGGCGATGCGGGTCACCTCCTGCGGGCCGACGATCGTCGCGCCGGTGGCCGCCTGCAGGGCCGCGTTGCCGCCGGCGTGGTCCGGATGCCAGTGGGTGTTGAGGATCAGGTCCAGTTTCCAGCCCAGCTTGTTCAGCTGGGCCAGGATGGCGTCGGCGTCCGGCGTGTCGATGGTCGCCACGGTCCCGGTGGCGTCGTCGCGCACGAGAAAGCCGTAATTGTCCGACAGGCAGGGGAACTGGTGGACGGTCAGCGACATGCTCTCGACTCCGGACTGGTGTTGGACGTGACGCGACCGGCCCGCCCGCCTACATAGATGAAGCCATCGATCGGGAGACTCAATGCGCCGCGACGTGCTCGATCTCAGAGCCTTCTACGCCAGCCCGCTCGGACGCGCGGCCCGCGAGATGCTGGGCCGCAAGGTCGAGGAGGCGTGGGGCGACGCGCGGGGCCTGGACGTGCTGGGCCTGGGCTACGCCACGCCCTTCCTCGACAAGGCCCGGCCCCAGGCGCGCCGGGTGGTGGCGGCCATGCCGGCCGCCCAGGGCGTCGAGGTCTGGCCCAACGGCGGGGCTAACGCCGCCACCCTGGTCGAGGAGACGGGCCTGCCGTTCGCCAACGCCATGTTCGACCGCATCCTGGCCGTCCACGCCCTGGAGGAGGCCGACGATCCGGCCGCCGTCCTGCGCGAGCTGTGGCGGGTGATGGCGCCGGCGGGCCGACTGATCGTCGCCGTGGCCTCGCGCGACGGCCTGTGGGCCGGGGCAGAGAGTACGCCCTTCGGTCACGGCCGCCCCTTCAGCCGTCACCAACTGGAGGCCCTGCTGCGCGAGGCCGACCTGGAGCCCGCCGGCTGGACCCGGGCCCTCTACACCCCGCCCTTGCCCATAGCGGCGCGTTGGGCCGAGGGTTTCGAGCAGGTGGGGGCCCGCCTGTGGCCGCGTTTCGCCGGCCTGATCCTGATGGAGGCGGTCAAGCAGACCTTCGCCGTCAAGCCGCGCGGCAGCCGCGCGCGGGTGCGGGTGTTCGCGCCGGGGGTGCTCGCCCCCTCGCCCGGCGGCCCCGCTCCGGTCAGGACGGCGCCTGTTCGAAAGGCGCCGCGTGATCTAAATGCCGCAAAGCCCTTGGAGCCATCGATTCCCGGGCCTAGCCTCAAGTCGTAGACCAAGCCCTCTTTGCGGGAGCCGCGCCATGAAGATGATCGTCGCCGTAATCAAGCCCAGCCGTCTGGACGCCGTGCTTGAGGCGGTCACCGAGGCGGGCGCCTCGGGCCTGACGGTCACCGAGGTGCGCGGCTACGGCCGGCAGAAGGGCAAGACCGAGGTCTATCGTGGCGCCGAGTACGAGGTGAAGCTGCTGCCGAAGGTCAAGCTGGAGATCGCCGTGGCCAACGACGTGGTCGAGCCGGTGGTCGAGGCCCTGCAGCGCAGCGCCAACACCGGCAAGATCGGCGACGGCAAGGTGTTCGTCATGGACCTGGAGCAGGCCCTGCGCATCCGCACCGGCGAGCGCGACGCCGCGGCGATCGCCGGCTAGGCCTGCGCTCAGCCGGGCAGGCCGTCGAACCTGGGCGCGTCCGCGAGGCCCTGTTCCCAGGCCGCCTGGTCCGCACAGCAGATGTGCGCGGTCGGCCGGATGGAGGGCGTGGTGTCCAGGCTCCCGGCCGGCGTGACCAGCAGGGCGCCGTCCATCTGCACCCTCGGCAGCGCCGAACCGCAGGTCCCGCAGAAGCTTCGTTGATGCCGCGTTGCCGGCAGCTGGTAGGTCCGGACCAGGTCCGCGCCCGACAGCCAGGTCAAGGTCGCCTGGGTCGAGAACAGGTTGGCCGCATGGGCCGATCCGGTGTCCTTGCGGCAGCGCGAGCAGTGGCAGAGGAAGAAGCTCTCGAACGGACCGGCGATCTCGAAGGTCACGCCGCCGCACAGGCAGGAGCCGGCGGTGATCTGATCGGGCATGCATGCGGCTCCTGTCTTGGGAGGCGGAGTCTTGGGGCGGACGCTAGCCTTCCAGCTCTCGCAGGTCGCGCCCGCGCGTCTCCGTCCCGAACCAGGCGACCAGCACCAGGGCCAGCGCCAGCGGCGCCATGATCATCAGGGCGGCCACCTTCAGCGGCGGCACGGCCGCCAGGATGCCCAGGAGCTGGGCGATCAGCCCGCCCGACTTGCTGCACGCCGCCACCCAGCCCGTGGCCCGGCCGCGCACCCGCAGCGGGAAGCTCTCGGCCGTGTAGGGCAGCAGGATGGCCAGCAGGCCGTTGGTGCCGATGATCATCAGGGCGACCGGCAGGACCGGGCTGACGCCGGGGCCCAGGGTCAGGACGCCCGCCACGCCCAGGCCGCTGATCGCGATCGTCGCCGCCAGCGACCACTTGGTGCTCCAGCGGCTGTAGAGGAAGGCGCAGACGAAGACGGTCGGGAAGGCGATCAGCGCCGACTTGGCCAGCAGTTGGCTGGAGACGCCCACACTGTGGCCCTCGGCGACCAGCTCGGCCGGCAGCCACAGCAGGAGGCCGAAATTGACCAGGCCCCAGGCCACGGCCGCGATGCTCAGGGCGGCGGTCTTGCCGAGGAAGCGCCGCTCGACCGGCGGCGGGGTCAGGACGTGGTGATGGTCCTCGGGCGTGTCGGCCTTCTCGCGGACCACCGAGCCGAACCGCTTGAGCACCGTCTGGGCGGCGTCCATGCGGCCGATGGCCATCAGGAACTTGGCCGATTCCGGGATCAGGCCCGACAGGGCGATCAGGATCAGGCCGGTCGGCAGGTTCAGGAACCACATGATCCGCCAGCCGAACACCGGCTGCAGCCAGGCCGAGCAGCCGGACGAGGCCAGGTAGCCGCCCACCGCGCCCAGGCCGCCCACCAGCACCAGGGCCCAGCCCCGATGCTTGGACGGCATGGTCTCGGCCAGCAGGGCGTAGACCACGGGCAGCAGGCCGCCGGCGGCCGCGCCCATCATGAAGCACATGCCGACGTTCCACCAGAAATCGGGCATGGCGCCGCAGATCGAGGTGCCGACGAACATCACCGCCGACAGCAGGATCGAGGCCCGCCGGCCGAAGATGTCGGCCAGGGCGCCCCAGATGATCGAGCCGGCCACCGTGCCGGTCAGGGCGGCGAAGGGCAGCCAGGCCACTGTCGCCTTGTTCACCCCGTATTCCTTGATCATCCCCGGCACCACGAAGCCCAGGCTGGCCGGCTTCATGATGTCGATGATCAGGGCCACCACCAGCACCAGCATCAGGCTCCAGTGGGCCAGGCCCAGGGGCGCGTCCTCCGGCGGGGTGACCTCGATCGTGTGTTCCAGGTGATGGTCGACCCCGCGCCGGGGCAGCAGGCCCCAGCCGGCCAGGGCGCAGCCGGGCGGGATGATCAGCATCCCGATCGTCATGCCCAGGTCCATCTTCATCCCGGCCAGCTGGTAGCCGATGTCGGCGCCCATCAGGTACATCGGCAGGTGCAGGACGACGCCGGCGGTAACCACCAGGCAGCCCAGCCAGAAGGCCCATAGGCGCTTGCGGTCGGCGAGGACGTGATGGGCGGGCGTCTGCGTTGTCATGGGCGTCCAACAAACATGCGGGAGACTTCTGTCCAAGCGCAGCCATAACATGGGTCCGTGCGTTGACGAATTTCCGTGGCACAAGGGACGACATGGCCGACGACGCATCCTCGCTGACCTCCGCTTCGCTGATGAGGCCGGGCTCCACCTGCTGGCGCGTGGAGCAGGCCGACCGGCTGGCGCTGTTCATCGACAACGACGAGGCGTTCGACGCGCTGAAGTCCATCCTGCTGTCGGCCAGGAAGTCGATCTGGATCCTGGCCTGGGTGTTCGATCCCCTGACCCGGCTGGACCCCGACCGGGTCCGCAAGAGCCGGGACCCCGCCCATGTCGACCGCATCGGCTTGCTGCTACGCCGACAGGCGGCGCTGAACCCCGGTCTGGACGTGCGCATCCTGGTCTGGGACATGCCGTTCCCGATCGCCGCCTCGCAGCTGTTCGGCCCGCACCGCGGCCAGGTGTTCTTCACCGGCTCGCGGGTCAAGTACCACCTGGACAACACCCTGCCGGCCAGCGCCTGCCATCACCAGAAGGTGGTCGTGGTCGACGGCTCGGTGGCCCTGGTCAGCGGCGGCGACATCGGCGTCGACCGCTGGGACACCACCCAGCACCTGGACAACGACCCCCGCCGCCGCCTGCCCACCGGCCACCACTATCCGGCCCGCCACGAGGTGGCGTCCCTGGTCGACGGCAAGGCGGCCGAGGCCCTGGGCGACCTGTTCATCGCCCGCTGGCAGCGGTCGACGGGCGAGGCGCTGGAGCGGTCGGAAAAGGCCGAGGAGGCGCCCTGGCCGGACTATCTGATCCCCGACCTGCGCAACGTCCCCGTCGGCGTCTGCCGCACCCAGCCGGCGTGGAAGGGCGAGCCCGAGGTCAACGAGTCGATGCTGATGCACCTGGCCAGCATCAAGGCCGCCAAGCGGCTGGTCTATCTGGAGAACCAGTACCTGACCTCGCCGATCATCGTCGAAGCCCTGGCCGAGCGGCTGGCCGAGCCGGACGGGCCCGAGGTGGTCACTGTCGGCCCGGCCCACAGCCCCAGCTATTTCGACCAGATGACCATGGACAGCGCCCGCACCTCGGCGATCAACCGCCTGCGCGAGGTCGACGTCCACGGCCGCTTCTCGGCCTTCAGCGCCCGCACGCCCAAGGGGGCGACGATCATCGTCCACTCCAAGGTGGCGATCATGGACGACCGCGTGCTGCGGCTGGGTTCGGCCAATCTGAACAACCGCTCGGTCGGGCTGGACACCGAATGCGACATCGCTTTCGAAGGGACCGACGAGATTAGCCGCGCCGCCGTGCGCGCGTTCCTGGGACGGCTGATCGGCCACTTCCTCGACCATGAGACCGAGCACGTGCTCGACACCTACGACCGGCTCGGCGGCCTGGCGGCGACGATCAACGAACTGGACCGCCGGGGCGGCTTTCCGCGCCGCCTGGCGCCGGTGCCGATCAAGTCGCTGACGGGCGTCCAGCAGTTCATCGCCGACTGGAACCTGGGCGACGCCCTGTCGCCCGTCGACGCCTGGCGCCCCTGGGGACGCCGCCGCCGGCTCAAGAAGGAGCTGCACCGCCTGATGGCCGATCCCCGGCCGGAACTGCCGGATCACCTGCAGGACTGATCGGGGGCATGTCCCCGGCCGTCAGGCGCCCGTGATCTCCAGGTCGATCACCAGGGGCAGGTGGTCCGAAGCCGTTCGCGCCAGGGGGCCGTAGGGCGAGCGCACGCCCACCGTCTCCAGGCCCTTGGTCAGGAAGACGTGGTCGATGCGCATGAACGGGAAGTTGGATGGGAAGGTCGCCGTCGGGGTGCGTCGCCAGGTCGGGCTCTGGGTCTGGGCGTCGCGCAGGGCGGCCTTCAGCAGGCGATAGGTCGCCGAATAGGGCGTGGCGTTGAAGTCGCCCAGCAGGATGCCCGGCGCCTTCCAGTCCTCGTGCGTGATCCAGCCCTCGCCCAGCAGGGCCGCGGCCTGGCGCTTCTGCTCCTGGGGCACCAGGCCCAGATGGGTGTTGATGATCTGCACCGGCGTGCCGCCGACGTCGACGCTGATCCAGATCGCGCCGCGCGGCTCCAGGCCCGGGATCAGCGGGTACAGCGGCAGGCCGTCGGCCTTGACCTTCTTCTCGGGCAGGGCGGTCAGGATGGCGTCGCCGTAGAGCTCTTCCTCCACGGCCATGGCCGGATGGAAGTGCGAGCGCATCTTCAAGAGTTCGGCCAGGCGGTGGGCCTGGTCCACGCCTTTGGTGCGGGCCCGGCGGACGTCCAGTTCCTGAAGCGCCACCACGTCGGCGTTTTCCGCAGCGATGACCTCGGCCACACGCTCGACGTCGAGCCTGCGATCCGTGCCCACGCAACGGTGGACATTGTAGGTCATGAGACGAAGCTTCATCCGTCGAAGAGATCGCCTGAGGGGGCTGGAGGTTCCGTGGGGGCGGCGCCGGCGAGCGCGGGATTGCGGCTGAGCATGAACAGGCAGGACTCGGCCCGCCAGTTCTCGAGGGCCTTGGTCGGGTCGATCTGGCGGGCCGGGCCGTCGCCGGCGAAGGCGGCGCAGGCGTCGATGCGCACGTCCAGGTCCTCGGTGAGGGCCAGGAAGTCGGCCAGGGTGCACAGGTGGATGTTGGGCGTGGCCCACCAGGGCAGGGGCAGGGCCTGGGTCTCGGGCATCCGCCCGCGATGCAGCAGCGACCAGCGCACGCGCCAGTGGCCGAAGTTCGGAAACGACACCACGGCCCGGTCGGCGATCCGCAGAAGTTCGTCCAGCACGTGGCGCGGCCGGCGCGTGGCCTGCAGGGTCTGGGACAGGATCGCGTAGTCGAAGGTGCGGTCGGGGAAGTGGTCCAGGTCCTGGTCGGCGTCGCCCTGCACCACCGACAGGCCGCGCGACATGCAGGCCGCCACGCCCTCGGCGCTGATCTCCAGCCCCCGGCCGTCGACCTGCTTCTCGTGGGTCAGCAGGTCCAGCAGCACGCCTTCGCCGCAGCCGACGTCCAGCACGCGCGAGCCCGGACGGACCAGGCGCAGGATTTCCCTGAAGTCTTGGCGGATCATGTAGCCAGGCCCCGTTCGCGTTCCACCGAGCTCAGGAAGCCCTGCAGGGCCGCGTCCATCACCGGCTCGTCCAGCAGGAAGGCGTCGTGGCCCTTGTCGCTCTCGATCTCGACGAAGGCCGCGCGGCAGCCGGCGGCGGTCAGGGCGCGGACAATGTGGCGGTTCTCGGCGGTCGGATACAGCCAGTCACTGGTGAAGCTGAGCACGCAGAAGCGCACGTGGCGCGCGCCGGCGAAGGCCTGGGCCAGCACCCCGCCATGGCCGGCGGCCAGGTCGAAATAGTCCATGGCCCGGGTGATGTAGAGGTACGAGTTGGCGTCGAAGCGGTCGACGAAGCTGGCCCCCTGGTGGCGCAGGTAGCTCTCGACCTGGAAGTCGGCGTCGAAGCCCCACGACAGGCCGTCGCGCTGCAGCTCGCGGCCGAACTTCCGCTGCAGGGCCGGCTCGGACAGATAGGTGATGTGGGCGGCCATGCGGGCGACGGCCAGGCCCTTTTCCGGTCGCGACTTGCCCTGGGCGTAGGCGCCGTTCTTCCAGTCGGGGTCGGCCATGATCGCCTGGCGGCCCACCTCGTGGAAGGCGATGTTCTGGGCCGAGTGGCGCGAGGCCGAGGCCACGATCACGGCGCTGAACAGCTTGTCGGGATAGTCGGCCGCCCACTGCTGGACCTGCATGCCGCCCATCGAGCCGCCGATCACGGCCAGCAGGGTCTCCACGCCCAGGGCCTCGATCAGCATGGCCTGGGCCCGGACCATGTCGGCGATGGTGATCACCGGGAAGCTCAGCCCGTAGGGCTGGCCGGTGGCCGGGTTGGTCGAGGCCGGGCCGGTCGAGCCCGCGCAGCCGCCGATCACGTTGGAGCAGATGATGAAATGCCGGGCGGGGTCCACCGGCTTGCCGGGGCCGACCAGCCGGGTCCACCAGCCGGGCTTGCCGTTGGTCGGGTGAACGCCGGCCACGTGCTGGTCAAGGCTGAGGGCGTGGCAGATCAGGACGGCGTTGGTCCCGTCCTCGTTCAGCGTGCCCCACGTGCGGTAGGCGATTTCCAGGTTTTCCAGCTTGCCGCCGGAGTCCAGCAGCAGGGGGCTATGGGCCGGGAACCGCCAGGTTCCGCCCTCCGACAGCACCTGTCCCGCGAAGTCGAGTTCAGCCATGTCGCCTTGGACCGCTTGGCGCCCCCCCTGTCAACCATGGCCTTCGTCAACCACGCGCTTCCGGAGCGCTCCGGTGAAGGCTATGGAGGATCATGGACCGACTGATCCTCATGCGCCACGGCAAGGCCGAGCCCCACGCCGCCTCGGGCGGCGACTTCGAGCGCGCCCTGGCGCCGCGCGGCCAGAACGACTCGGCCCTGATGGGCAAGGTCCTGGCCAAGGCCGGCCTGTCGCCGGACCTGGCCCTGGTCTCCTCGGCCCGCCGCACGCGCGAGACCTGGGAAGCGGCCGCCCCGGCCTTCTCCGACGCCCGGTCCGAGCTGCGCCGCGATCTCTACCACGCCGAGGCCCAGGACGTGCTGGCGGCGATTCGCGAGGAAGCCCCCGACAGCGGGACGGTGATGGTGGTCGGCCACAATCCCGGCCTGCACGAGCTGGCCCTGCGCCTGGCCATGGGCGGCCCGGCCGATCCCGCCAAGCTGGCCCAGCTGCGCGGCAAGTTCCCGACCGCCACCGTCGCGGTCTTTTCGATCGCCCCCGATGGAGCCCCGACCTTGAGCCACCTGTTCTATGCTTCGGAAAACGGCGGACACGGCGGCGAATGAGCAAGATCTACAAGATCCTCCCGAAGGCCGAATGGGACGCGGCCCGGGCCTCGGGGACCTTCGGCGGCTCGGCGGTCGACCTGGCCGACGGCTTCATCCACTTCTCCGGCCACGACACCGCCCAGAAGACGGCCGAGCTCTATTTCAAGGGCCAGGAAGGCCTGATGCTGCTGACCGTCGAGGCCGACGACCTGGGCGAGGCCCTGAAATGGGAGGCCTCGCGCGGCGGGGCCCTGTTCCCGCACCTGTTCCGCGACCTGAACGCGGACGAGGTGATCGACGAGCGGGCGCTGGCGCTCGACGCCGACGGCGTGCCGATCCTGGGCGAGCTGCCCGCATGAGCCTGCACGACATCGCCGCCCGCGCCCTGCACGCGCTGGACCCCGAGGACGCCCACGGCTGGGCGATCAAGGGGCTGAAGATGGGCCTGGGCCCGCGCCAGCACGACGTGGACGACCCGATCCTGGCCTGCACGATCGCGCACCTCCCGCTGTCCAACTGCGTGGGCCTGGCCGCCGGCTTCGACAAGAACGCCGAGGTCCCCGCCGCCATGTCCCGGGCCGGCTTCGGCTTCGTGGAGTGCGGCACGGTCACGCCCCTGGCCCAGGCCGGCAATCCGCGCCCGCGCCTGTTCCGCCTGACGGAAGACCAGGCGGTGATCAACCGCATGGGCTTCAACAACGAAGGGCTCGAGCCGTTCGCCGCGCGCCTGTCGGCCCTGAAGGCCCGCGGCGTCTCCGGACATCGCCCGCCCATCGTCGGCGCCAACATCGGGGCCAACAAGGACGCGACCGACCGCGTCGCCGACTACGTGACCGGCCTGACGCGGCTGTGGGGCCTGTCGGACTATTTCACCGTCAACATCTCCTCGCCCAACACCCCCGGCCTGCGCGCCCTGCAGACCAAGGCCGCGCTCGAGGAGCTTCTGGGCCGGATCGCCGAGGCGCGGGGGCTGCTGAAGGCGGCCGGCACGGTCGATTATCCGATCTTCCTGAAGGTCGCGCCCGACCTGGCCGACGACGAGGTCGAGGCCATCGTCGAGACCACCGCGGCCAACGGCCTGAACGGGATCATCGTCAGCAACACCACCATCGCCCGCCCCGACCATCTGGCCTCGGCCCAGAAGGGCGAGAGCGGGGGGCTTTCGGGCAAGCCGCTGCTGACCGCCTCGACCGCCGTGCTGTCCTGCTTCCACGCGGTCAACAAGAGCCATCTGGCCTTGATCGGCGCCGGCGGGATCGCCAGCGGCGCCGACGCCCTGGCCAAGATCCGCGCTGGGGCCTGCGCGGTGCAGCTCTATTCGGCCCTGGTCTACGGCGGCCCGGGCCTGGTGCAACGGATCAAGGCCGACCTGGCCGCCCGCCTGCGCGCCGAGGGCTTCGCCTCGGTGACCGACGCGGTCGGCGCCGGATGACGCCCGACACCACCCTGGCCTGGCTGCGTCGGTTCGGGCCCCTGGGCGCGCTGCTGATCCTGCTGGTCGTCGCCCTGGCCAGCGGCCTGGCGGGCAAGCTGGACCTGGCCACCCTGCAGGCCCACGGCCAGGCCCTGCAGACCTACGCCGCCGCCAACCCGCTGAAGGCCGCGGCGATCTATGTCGTGATCTACGTGGCCACGGTCTCGGTCTCACTGCCGGGCGCCCTGATCCTGTCGCTGACCGGCGGCTTCCTGTTCGGCCCGATCGGCGGCGGCCTGGCGGCGGTGACCGGCGCGACTGGCGGCTCGACCGTGGTCTACCTGGTCTGCCGCACGGCCTTCGGCGATTTCCTGCGCCGCAAGCCCGGCGCCCTGCTGGCCCGGATCGAGGAGGGCTTCAAGGCCGACGCCTTCTCGTACCTGCTGACCCTGCGCCTGATCCCGGCCTTCCCGCTGCTGCTGGTCAATGTCGCCTCGGGCCTGATGAACATCCCGGTGCGGACCTACCTGCTGGCCTCGTTCCTGGGGATGGTGCCCAGCTCGTTCGTCTATGCCGGCATCGGCGCGGGCCTGGGCCACATCTTCGCCAGCGGTGAGCCGGTGACGATGCACACCCTGTTCTCGCCGCGCATCTATCTGCCGATCGTGGCGATGGGCGCACTGGCCCTCCTGCCGCCGCTTTGGCGCTATTGGCGACGCCGACGCGTTGCCGAAGCCCCAGACCTGAAGTAACCCAGACAGATGACCGAGCCGGTCACGCCGTCCGTTCCGGAAAAAGCCAAGCCAGGGCGTCGCTTCCCGTGGCCCGGCGGCCTGTCGGCGCGCCTGCTGCTGCTGACTGCCCTGTTCGTGGCGATCGCCGGCGCGGTCATCCTGCCCCCGGCCATGGCCTATCTGGAAGAGCAGTGGCTGCTGGACCGCGTGCGGGCCGCCGAACTGGCCTCGACCATCGCCGACGCCGACCCCGAGCGGCGGGTGACCGACCGGGTGTCGCAGCAGCTGCTCGACCAGGCCGGGGTGGTGATCGTGGCGCTCGAGGTCGACGGCGCCCGGCGCCTGGTCCTGCCCACCGAGCCGCGCGGCCTGAAGATCACCACGCCCTATCTGGTCGACCTGCGCCGCCAGAACCCCGGCTCGTGGCTGGCCGCGCCGTTCTTCACCCTCAAGAGCAAGCCCGGCAGCATGGTGCGGGTCATGGCCGAGCCCCGGTTCCGCCAGGAGGCCGAGTTCGTCGAGATCGTCCTGCCCGACGCCCAGCTGAAGGCCGAACTGGTCGCCAACCTGGGCCGCCTGGCCGGGGTGACGGTCTTCGTCGCGGCCCTGGCCGGCGGACTGATCTATCTGTCGCTGAACTTCCTGCTGGTGCGGCCCATGCAGCGCATCACCCAGGCCATGGAACGGTTCCGCGCCGATCCCGAGGATCCCGCCGCCCGGGTGGTGGTCTCGCGCCGCCGCGACGAGATCGGCCGCGCCGAGCGCGAGCTGGACATGATGCAGACCGACCTGATCACCGCCCTGCAGGCCAAGGCTCGCCTGGCGGCCCTGGGCGAGGCGGTGGCCAAGATCAACCACGACCTGCGCAACATGCTGACCAGCGCCCAGATGGCCTCCGACCGCCTGGCCGCCCTGGGCGACCCCAAGGTGGCCCAGGCCCTGCCGCGCCTCGAGCGGGCCCTGGACCGCGCCATCACCCTGGCCAGCGACGTCATGGCCTACGGCAAGTCCAAAGAGCCGGCGCCCGCCCTGCGCACCACGCCGCTGCGCGCCGCCCTCGACATGGCCGCCGAGGACTCCGGCCTGCAACCCTCCGGCGTGGCCCTGGAGACGGTGATCGACAGCCGTGAGCAGGTGATCGCCGACCCGGACCAGCTGCACCGCATCCTGACCAACCTGCTGCGCAACGCCCGCGAGGCCATCGAGGGCGCGCCCGATCGCGGCGGCAAGGGCCGGGTGTTCGTCGAACTGCGCCGGGCCGAGGGCATGAGCGTCCTGCGGCTTTCGGACGACGGTCCGGGCGTGCCGGAAAAGGCGCGCAACAACCTCTTCCAGCCGTTCGTGGGTTCGGTGCGCCGCGGCGGCACCGGCCTGGGCCTGGCCATCGCCCGCGAGCTGGCCCAGGGCCACGGCGGTGACCTCGCGCTCGTCGAGACCGGACCGGGCGGCTCGGTGTTCGACCTGACCCTGGCGGGCACGCCCGAGCCCCTGCCGGAAGCGCCGCCTGAACCGGCGAAGCCGAAGGCGAGGTCAAAGCCTTGAAACCAACCGCTCATCCCGGCGGACGCCGGGACCCAGATCCTAAGGCTGGGAAGCGGACGGGATAGGCTCAGCGCTCTTGGCGTCAACCACACCGCTATCCCATCTGGGTCCCGGCATTCGCCGGGATGAGCGGATCCTAGTTACAGCCCCTTGGCCACGCCTTCGCGCCGGGGATCGGCGCCGCCTTCCAGCACGCCGCCCGGCCGCACGATCACGCCGTGCAGGCCCGAGCCCTCGACCTGGCCCGTCCGGATCGCCACGCCGCGCGCCTGCAGGGCCGAGGTCATCTGCGGGCCGAACCGCTCGACGTCGGCCGAGAACATGTCGCCGCGCGCCACCAGGTTGGGCAGGTTGATGGCCTGCTGCATGGTCAGGCCCCAGTCGAACACCCCGACCATGGCCTTGAGGTTGTACGACAGGATCGCCGAGCCGCCCGGCGAGCCGACGGCGGCCAGGAACTTGCCGTCCTTCAGCACGATGATCGGCACCATCGACGAGCGCGGCCGCTTGCCGCCGGCCACGGCGTTGGCCCCGGGGGCGCCGTCGCCGTCATGCGGGTCGAAGTTGAAGTCGGTCAGCTGGTTGTTGAGGAAGAAACCGCCGACCATCCGGCCCGAGCCGAACACGCTCTCGACCGTGGTGGTCATCGACACGACGTTCCCCTGAGGATCGACGATGACCATGTGGGTGGTGCCGGCCGGTTCGTGGGTGCTGTCGGGACCGACGACGGGCGCGCCCTTGGGCAGGCCGAAGGACGGGGCGGGGCCGGCGGTGTCGGTGATCAGCTTGGCGCGCTGCGCCACATAGGCCGGGTCCAGCAGGCCGTCGATCGGCACCTTCACGAACGACGGGTCGCCGATGTAGCGGTCGCGGTCGGCGTACATCACCCGCTCGGCCTGGGCCAGCAGGGTCCAGGCCACCGGGTCGGTCGGGCCGCGCTGGGCGATGTCGGTGTGGTCCAGCATCATCAGGGCCTGGATCACCGACACGCCGCTGGACGACGGGTTGGGCACGCAGACGGTGTAGACCTTCCACGGCCGGCACAGGGCGTCGGCCGAGCGCGGCCTGTAGGCCTTCAGGTCCGCCAGGGTCATGCTGGAGGCCAGTTCGCCCTGGTGCAGGCGGTCGACGATCTTCTGGGCCAGCGGACCCTCGTAGAGGGCGCTGGGGCCCTTGCCGGCCAGGTCGCGCAGAGTGGCGGCGTAGGCCGGGTTCTTCAGGGTGTCGCCGGCCTGGTAGAGCTGGCCGTTCGGCTTGGTGAAATAGGCGATCACGTCCGGCGCGGTGTTCTGCGGCACGCGCTTGCTGTTGATCATGCCGGCCAGGCGCGGGCTGACCGTGAAGCCGCCGTCGGCCAGGCGCTCGGCGTCCTTGAACAGGGTGCTCCAGGCGGCCTTGCCGTGCTCCTTCTGGGCCTGGGCCAGCATGCCCACGGCGCCCGGCACGCCGGTCGAGCGGCCCGACAGCACCGCGGTCACGAAGTCCAGCGGCTTGCCGTCCGGACCCATGAACAGCTGCGGCGTCGCCCCCTGGGGCGCCTTCTCGCGGCCGTCATAGGCGGTCACCTTGCCGGTCTTGGCGTCGTAGAAGACCATGAACGAGCCGCCGCCCAGGCCCGAGCTCTGCGGCTCGACCAGGCCCAGCACCGCCTGAACCGCCACCGCCGCGTCCACCGCCGTGCCGCCGTCGCGCAGCACCCGCAGGCCCGCCTCCACCGCCAGGGGATTGGCCGCCGCCACCATGCCGCTGGGCTTGTAGGCGGGGGCTTTCGCGACGCCCGCGCCCTCGGCGGGCGGCCGGGCCTCCGCCGAGAGGGGCGCGCAGCCGGCGATCAGGGCGAGGAGCAGCGGGGCGATCAGGCGCATGGCGAACTTTCGTCGAGGGACTCGGGGCACATGGGCCCTGGTCATGGAACGGGAAGCGCGCGAACGCGATCCCCGCACGGCCAAGGTCGTCCCTCTCAAGAAGGGAGCGGAGCCTTGCGGGTCAAGGCCTGGAAGCCCTTCTCCACAAACTTCGCGCATTCTGCATCAAAAGGCGCTTGCGTCCCCGGATCGTCCGGGCTATCTCCCCCGCCTCGCCGAAAGGCAGTGCGCGCCCGTAGCTCAGCTGGATAGAGCATCAGACTACGAATCTGAGGGTCGGACGTTCGAATCGTTCCGGGCGCGCCATTTTCTTACAGGAAAATCCCAGTCGATGTGATCCCGTCCGCGGGATGCGTTCGGCTGTCTGTGTCCGTTCGCGGGTGTTGCCGTCCGGATCGTGAGCGGCCAAATGAGGCCCGGGACGAATCCCGACCAGCCGCCGCGAGCAAACGACCATGACCCAGCCCATCGACGACCGTCTCGCCGCCGCCGCCTTCCGCCGGCTGGTCGAGCATCTGCGCCTGCGCACCGACGTCCAGAACGTCGACCTGATGGGCGTGGCGGGGTTCTGCCGCAACTGCCTGGGCGACTGGGTCAGCGAGGCTTCCGAGGGGACGCTGAGCAAGGACCAGGCCCGCGAGGCGGTCTACGGCACGCCGCAGTCGGACTGGAAGGCGCGCCACCAGGGGGCGGCGACGCCCGAGCAGCTGGCGCGGATGGAGGCCAGCGTGGCGCTGAACGAGCGGCTGCGGGCCGAGCGCGAGGCGCGGCTGGACGAGGCGCTGGACGAGAGCTTCCCGGCCAGCGATCCGCCGTCCATGACCGATCCGAGCCGCTAGAAAGCGACCTGGGCGAAGAGGGCCGGGCCCTTGAAGGTGTAGGACACCTCGCCGTTCCAGCGCTCCTTCTCGATGCCGAGATTGTAGTCGACGTAGCGGTACATGACGCCGATATCGACATTCTTCCAGACGCGGTAGGCGGCGCTGGCCTGGACGTTGACCAGGCGGCCGTCATAGTCCGAGACCTTGAGCGACAGGTAGTCGGCCCGCCCGTTCAGCGTGATCTTGGGCGTGGCCTGATAGGTGCCGTAGAGGCCGACCGTCGGCAGGGGCGCCAGGGCGTCGCGCTTGCGGCTCTCGGTCGAGAGCGCGGCCGCGCCCACATGGCCCTGGCCCTTGAGGCCGACCGTGAACTGGGTGACGTGCAGACCGACCACGACGCCCACGTCGGCCTTGTCGTTCTTGACGAAGGAATAGCCGACCGCCAGCCGATAGACGTCGGTCTTGAATTCGCTGTCGATGGTCACGCCCGCCGGGAAGGTGACGTCGTCGAAGGTGAGATCGCGGCTGGCGGAGGTCGAGGCGCTGCGGTTGAGGGCGTAGTATTCGCCGACCACCGTCCAGCGGTCGCCGATCCTGGCCCCGCCGAAGAGGGCGGGCAGGGACTTGCGGTCGCTCAGCTTCAGGTCGGATTCCAGGTCGATCTGCGTGCCCCGGGTGCCGGCGGCGTTGCTGACCTCGACCGTGGTGTCGATGTCGGGCCAGAAGGCCTGCACCTGCAGCCAGTAGCGGTCGTCCACGGCCTGGGCGTGGGCGGACGAGGCCACGGCGAAGAAGGCCGCGCCGATCGCCGCCCCCATCGTCAGGAAGCCGGTCTTCGTGGACGATCGGGGCATGGCGTGTCTCCGCTTGTACCCGTCAAGCTGAGCGTGGAGGGGCCGTGAACCAATCGGGAGAATTCTCAATTCCCCTCGGGATTTTACATTAGCGGGGCGCGGGGTTTGTCCGGAGCGTCGCCGGGCCCCGCCGCGCGCGCCGTCAGAGGGCCAGCTTCTTGGCCTTCACCTTGACCCGGATCACGCGGTGGTTCGACGACATGTAGAGGTGGCCGTCGGCGGCCAGTTCGCAGTTGGAGATCACGTCGTCGGCCCGGATGATCCCGATCCGCTTGCCCGCCGGGGTGAAGATCGAGATGCCGTCCTTGCTGGAGGCCCAGAGGTTGCCGCCCCGGTCGACCTTCAGGCCGTCGCCGCCGTCGATGCCGGTGGCGGCGCGGTCGACGAACTGCCGGCGCGCGGTCGGGGCGCCCTTGGCGTCCAGGTCCCAGGCCACCCAGCCGGACTTGCGGTCGGTGGCGTAGAGGGTCCTGCCGTCGGGCGACAGGCCGATGCCGTTGGGCTCGACCGTCCGGTCGATCATCGTCACGACATTGTCGGTGCCCAGGCGATAGACGCCCGAATAGTCGGTCTGGCGGTAGGGCGAGCTCCAGTCGCCCTTCAGGCCCCACGGCGGGTCGGTGAAATAGATCGCGCCGTCGCGGGCCAGGACCAGGTCGTTGGGACTGTTGAAGCGCTTGCCCTCGAAACCGGCGGCCAGCACCGTCTTCTTCTGGGTCTTCAGGTCGATGCGCGAGACGCAGCGATTGCCGCTGTCGCCGATCACCAGGCCGCCGCGCGCCAGGATCAGGCCGTTCGAGCCGGCCTCGCGCAGGCTGCTGGTCTCGGGACCGGCATAGCCCGAGGGCGTCAGCCAGACCGCGCCGCCGGCCGCGGGCGTCCAGCGCAGGATCTTGTTGGCCGGCACGTCGGAGGCCAGCAGGAAGCCGTCCTTGCCGCCGACCCAGGCGGGGCCCTCGCTCCAGGTGAAGCCGTCCAGCACCTGCTCGACCACGGCGTCGGCGTCGACCAGGGCGTCCAGGGCCGGGTCCAGGCGTTCGACTCGGCCGACCACCGGGAAGGTCTGCATCGCGGCGCGCGCCAGGCTGGGGGTGGCGGTCAGGGCGAGGAGCGCGGCGGCCGCGCCGCGACGCGTCATCGGAAGGGTGGGGTTCACGGCGGCGCTCCTGGCTTATTCGACTCCGCTGTTGTGCCTCGGGTCGGGCCGAAGCGCCACTGGTCACTGACAGCCTTGTCATTATCTAGATAGGATGCTATCTAATATCGATAGCAAGCTACCTATCTAGAATCCATGACCCTGACCCTCCGCCTTCTCGACGAACGCGCCTTCACCGGCTCGCTGCTGCGCCTGGCCCGCATCTATCGGCGCGAGGTCAACCGCGCCCTGGCCGAGCACGATCTGTCGGACGCCCGCGCCCTGCCGGTGCTGCACATCGCCCGCTCGGGCGGCGGCATGCGCCAGGGCCACCTGGCCGAGGAGCTGGGGGTGGAGGGACCGTCGCTGGTCCGCATCCTCGACCAGCTGTGCGCCGCCGGCCTGGTCGAGCGCCGCGACGATCCCAAGGACGGTCGCGCCAAGACCCTGCACCTGACGCCGGAAGGCGACGCCCTGGCCGTGATCGTCGAGGACGCCGTCCAGGAGGTGCGCACGCGCCTGCTGGCCGGGGTCAGCGCCGAGGACCTGGCCGCCACGGTGCGCACTTTCGCGATCTTCGAGGCGGCCCTCGAGGCCGCCCACCGGCAGGAGGGCTGACGCCGCTCCGCCATGCCCAAGTTCGACAGATGGACGCTGCTGTTCTCGGTGAACAGTTTCGCGGCGGCCATGCTCGCCCTCTATATCGGTTTCGCCCTGGGCCTTCCCCGGCCGTACTGGGCGATGACGACCGCCTATATCGTCAGCCAGCCGCTGGCCGGAGCCGTGCGCTCCAAGGCGGTCTACCGGCTGCTGGGGACCCTGCTGGGCGCGGCGGCCGCCGTGGCCATGGTGCCCAACCTGGTCAATGCGCCCGTCCTGCTGTGCCTGGCCATGGCCCTGTGGGTCGGCGGGTGCCTGACCGTGTCGCTGCTGGACCGCACGCCGCGCTCCTACATCCTGATGCTGGCCGGCTACACCGCCGCGATCATCGGCTTCCCGGCCGTGAACCAGCCTGGCGGCATCTTCGAGATCGCCGTGTCGCGCGTCATCGAGATCGGCCTGGGCATCCTCTGCGCCACCCTGATCCATAGCCTGGTCTTCCCGCGTCCGGTCGGGACGGTGCTGCGCCAGCGGCTGGCCGCCTGGCTGGGCGAGGCCGACCGCTGGGCGCTGGACGTGCTGAAGGGGCGGGACGGCGAGGCCCTGGTCCGCGACCGCCAGCACCTGGCCGCCGCCGCCAGCGAGATCCACCTGCTGGCCGTCCACCTGCCGTTCGACACCTCGCGGCTGCGCGAGACCACCGGCGCGGTGCGGGCCTTCCACGACCGCATGCTGCTGCTGATCCCGCTGCTGTCGGGCCTGGCCGACCGCATGGAGGCGCTCAAGGACGTCACCGACCCTGTCGTGCGCGAGGCGCTGGACGCCGTCGCCGCCTGGATCGAGGCCGGCGCCCCGCGCGAGCCGGGCCTGGCCTTGGTGGAGCGCTTGCAAGGCCTGGCCGGCGCCCGCCGCGACGCCGACTGGTCGGGCCTGCTGATCGAGAGCCTGCTGGTCCGCCTGGCCGAGGCCGTCCAGGCATTGGGCGAGGCCCACGCCCTGATGGTTCGCCTGTGCGACCCCGACGCGCCGCTGTCACCCGCCCTGGAGACCGCCGCGGCCACGGCCGGCCGTCGCAAGCTGCACGCCGACCTGCCCCTGGCCCTGTTGTCGGGCGGGGCGGCGGTGATCGCCATCCTGCTGTCGTGCGCCGCCTGGATCGGCCTGGGCTGGGGCGACGGCGCGGCCGCCCCGGTGATGGGCGCGGTGTTCTGCTGCTTCTTCGCGGCCATGGACGACCCCGTGCCGGCCATCAAGAATTTCGGCCTGTTCTCGCTGCTCTCCCTGCCGCTGGCGGCGCTCTACATGTTCGCCATCCTGCCGGCGATCGACGGCTTCCCGCTGCTGCTGGCGGTGATGGCCCCGCCGCTGGTGTTCCTGGGCCTCTACATCCCCAATCCCAAGACCATGGGCGCGGCCCTGGCGGTGATCATGGGCTTCGCCAACGCCATGGCCCTGCAGGAGAGCTTCAGCGCCGACTTCGCCGGCTTCCTCAATGGCAATCTCGGCCAGTTCGTCGGCCTGTTGGCGGCGATCATGGTCACGGCCGGGCTGCGCTCGATGGGCGCGGACGCCAGCGCCAGGCGCCTGCTGGGCCGCACCTGGACGGGCCTGGCGCGCCTTGCCCGCGCCAAGACCGCGCCCGAGCCCACCGCCTTCGCCGGCGTGCTGGTCGACCGCCTGGGCCTGCTGACCCCCAAGCTGGCCGAGACCGGCTCGCGGGGAGACCTGGTCGGCGTCGACGCCCTGCGCGACCTGCGGGTGGGCATGAACCTGGTCGCCGTCCAGGCCGCGCGGCCCGACCTCGACCGCGCCAGTCTCGACGCCGCCCTGGACGGGGTGGGCCAGCGTTTCGCCGCCCTGGCCGCCGGCCGCACGCCTCCGCCGGACGCCGACCTGCTGATGAGCCTGGACACCGCCCTGCGCGACGTGGCCAGCGCGACGTCCGACGGCCAGGTGCAGGGCGTGACCGGACTGGTCGGTCTGCGCCGCAACCTGTTCCCCGAAGCCCCGGCGCCGAACCTCGCCATGGAGCAAGCCCGATGATCGGCGAGATCAACCTCGACGGCGTCCTGCTGTCCTCCGTCCTTGTCTCGGCCCTGATCGCCCTGGCCGCCGCCTTCGTGCTGCGGCGGGTGCTGTCGTGGGCCGGCGCCTACCGGTTCGTCTGGCACCCGGCGCTGTTCGACACCGCCCTGTTCGTCATCCTCTGGGCCGCGGTCATCGCGGCCCCCCTGCCGATCGATCTCTGACCATGCCCAATCTCAAGACCGTCCTGCTGACCGGCGCCCGTTTCGCCGTCACCGCCGCCGTCGTCGCCGCCGCCGTGGTCGGCGGGCGCGCCCTGTGGACCCACTACCAGGTCGATCCCTGGACCCGCGACGGCCGCGTCCGCGCCGACGTCGTCCAGGTGGCCCCCGACGTCTCGGGCCTGGTGACCAAGGTCGAGGCCGTCAACGACCAGACCGTCAAGGCCGGCCAGCCGCTGTTCTATGTCGATCGCGAACGCTACGCCCTGGCCCTGCGCCAGGCGGACGCCAATGTCGCCGCCGCCCGCGCCACCCTGGCCCAGGCCCGCCGCGAACTGGTCCGCAACCGGACCCTGGGCGAGCTGGTCGCCGCCGAGAGCACCGAGCAGAGCGCCTCCAAGGTCGAGCAGGCGCAGGCCGCCCTGGCCCAGGCCGACGCCGCTCGCGACGTCGCCAAGCTCAATCTCGAGCGCACCGTGGTCTACGCCCCCACCGACGGCTTCCTGTCGGACCTGACCCTGCGCACCGGCGACTATGTCACCGCCGGCAAGCCGGTCCTGGCCCTGATCGACAGCCGCTCGTTCCGGGTCGAGGGCTATTTCGAGGAGACCAAGCTGTCGGGCCTGAGGATCGGGATGCCGGTCAGCGTCCGGGTGATGGGCGAGGACCGACCACTGAAGGGCCACATCCAGTCGATCGCCGCCGGCATCGAGGACCGCGACCGCGTGGCCGGCGCCAACCTGCTGCCCAACGTCAACCCGACCTTCAGCTGGGTGCGCCTGGCCCAGCGGGTGCCGGTGCGGGTGGCCCTGGACCAGACGCCGGCCGACCTGCGACTGATCGCCGGCCGCACGGCCACGGTGGCCGTGCTGCAGGCGGACGGGCGCGGCGTGGCGACGGGAGCCGGCCGATGAGCGCCCTTCGGTCCTTGGCGGCGGCCGCCTCCCTGCTGGCCCTGGCCGCCTGCACGACGGTCGGTCCGGACTACAAGGTTCCCGTCGCCGCGAAGGTCAACGCGCCCTCGGCCCAGGGGGCCTTCCTCGAGAGCGCCAACCCCGCCGTCAGCCAGGCTCCCGTGCCCGACGGCTGGTGGAAGCTCTATGACGACCCGGTGCTGAACGGCCTGGTCCAGGAGGCCCTGACCGCCAACACCGACCTGCGGGTCGCCGCCGCCAACCTGGCGCGCGCCCACGCCGTGGCCGCCGAGGCCGATGACGCCGGCGGCTTCTCGGCGTCGGCCTCGGCCGCCGCCGCCCACTCCCGCGAGTCCGGCGAGCAGTTCCTGCTGGCCGAGCAGCTGCCGGTCGAGAACCTGGCCGACGTGGGCGTGAAGGTCTCCTACCAGGTCGACCTGGTGGGCCGGATCAAGCGCGCCTCGGAAGCCGCCCACGCCGACGCCGAGGCGGGCCAGGCGGCCCTGGACCTGGCGCGGGTCAGCGTCGCCGCCGACGTCGCCCGGGCCTATGTCGAGGCCTGTTCCAGCGGCCACGAACTGGCCGTCGCCCAGCGCACGGTCGACCTGCAGACCAGGAGCCTGGAGGTCACCGGCAAGCTGGTCTCGGCCGGTCGCGGGACCAGCCTGGACGTCACCCGCGCCAAGGCCCAGCTGGACCTGTCGCGCGCCGCCCTGCCCACCTTCGAGAGCCGCCGCCGCGCGGCGCTCTATCGGCTGGCCACTCTGACCGGCCGGACGCCGGCCCAGTTCCCGCGCGAGGTCGAGGTGTGCGTCGCCCCGCCGAAACTGTCCCAGCCCCTGCCGGTCGGCGACGGCGCGGCCTTGCTCAAGCGCCGGCCGGACGTCCGCGCCGCCGAGCGCGGCCTGGCCGGGGCCACGGCGCGGATCGGGGTGGCGACCGCGGCCCTCTATCCCAGCGTCTCGTTCGGCCTGGGCGGCGGCTCGACGGGCCTGCTGGCCGACATCGGCACGGCGCCGGCCAACCGTTGGGGCCTGACCTCGCTGATCAGCTGGACCCTGCCGGGCGAGGGCGAGCACGCCCGTATCCGCGGCGCCGAGGCCGGGGCCGACGCGGCCCTGGCGCGGTTCGACGGCACGGTGCTGAACGCCCTGCGCGAGACCGAGACCAGCCTGACCGTCTACGCCCACGAACTGGACCGCAACGCGGCCCTGCGCTCGGCCCGCGACGAGGCGGCGACGGCCGAGGCCCAGGCCCAGACGCTGTATCGCGCCGGCAAGAGCCCCTACCTGACGGGCCTGGACGCCCAGCGCACCCTGGCCTCGGCCGAGGCGGCCCTTGCGGCCTCGGACGGAGCGCTGGCGGCGGACCAGGTGAACCTGTTCCTGGCCCTGGGCGGGGGCTGGGAGAACGCGCCGGCGGTGAAGGTGGTGCAGGCCGCGCGGTAGTCTTGCGCCCTCCTGCCGGCGAACACTTGCCCCCTACGGATCGCTTCGCGATCGTCTTCCCCCGCAGGGGGAAGAGGTGCGGCGTGCATTCGTCCTCCGCCCCCTATGGGGGCGGACAGACCGCGTAGCGGTCAGGTGGGGGCAAGTGGGTGAGCCTCGGACTAATTTCGTCGCCACCCCTCGCCACGATGCTCGTCCAAACCCGGCGCCTTGGGCTCCACCCGTCCAGGCTCCTCCCGGAACTGGATCGGCGTCCCGACCACGGCATTCCCTTCGGCGTCCCGCGAGATCATTCCCCGCGCCGCCACCGCTGGGTCATCGAACGCATCCTTCAAGCTCCGCACCGGCGCGAAGCAGACGTCGCGCCCCTCGAACCACGCCTCCCAATCGCCCTGCGTCCGTCCACGGAAAGTCTCCCGGAAGAACGCCCGCAACGGCTCCTGCCCCGGCCCCGGCGGCAATCGCGCATAGTCCAGCAGGTCCGACCGCCCCAGGGCCGCCAGCAGGTTGGCCGCGAACTTCACCTCCGACCCGCCCAGCACGATCCAGCGACCGTCGGCGCACTCATAGAGGTTGAACATCGCCGCCCCGCCCCACGAGCGCTCGGCCTTGGGGAGGTTGGCGCGGCCCTCGGCGAAGACCGGGCCGGTGGCGTTGGGCGTCCAGGCCATCAGGCTGTCCAGCATGGCGACGTCGATGAAGTCGCCCCGGCCGGTCTTCTCCCGCCGCAGCAGGGCCATCAGCATGCCGGACAGGGCGGTCAGCGAGGCCAGGGCGTCGGCGGCCATCAGGCCGGGCATGGCCGGCTTGCCGTCCTGGCCCTCGTTCAGCGCCACCAGCCCGGCCAGGGCCTCGACGGCCAGGTCGTGGGCCGGGCGGTCGCGATAGGGGCCCTCCTGGCCGAAGGCGCTGATCGAGCAGTAGACGATCCCCGGATTGACCGCCTTCACCGCGTCGTAGCCCACGCCCAGCCGGTCGACCACGCCGGGCCGGAAGGCCTCGACCAGCACGTCTGCCTCCTTCGCCAGCGCCCAGAACGCCGCCTGGCCCTGCGCGCTCTTCAGGTCCAGTTGCACCGAGCGCTTGCCGCGATGGGTGTTGCGGAACCAGACGGTCTGGCCGCCCGTCGACAGGCCGATGTGGCGGCTGGGCTCGCCCTCGCCGACCGGCTCGACCTTGATCACGTCGGCCCCATGGTCGGCCATCATCAGGGTCAGCATCGGTCCCGGCAGGAACAGGGAAAGGTCCAGGACCTTGACGCCGTCGAGCTTCATCGGTCGTCACCCAGCAACAGGTCGTTGTGCTCGCCCAGCGCCGGCGCGCGGGCGGCGGGCATCCTCTTGCCGTCGATCCGGATCGGGCAGGCCAGCATGTCCAGGCCCTGGGGCCGGGCCGGATGGTCGATGCGGTCGCGCATGCCCACCTCGCGGACGAACGGATTGTCCAAGGCGTCGGCCAGGTCGGCGATCGGCGAGAACGGCACGCGGCCGCCCAGCCAGGCCATCCAGTCGGCGCCGGTCCGGGTCTCCATGACCGCGTCGACGATCGGGGTCAGGGCGTCGAGATGGGCGCGACGGGCGGGCATGTCGACGAAGCGCGGATCGGCCTTCAGTTCGGGCCGGCCGACCAGGTCGCACCAGACCTCCCAGAACCGCTGGGTCTGGCACATCAGCATGCCCCAGCCGTCCTTCGTCCTCACCCGCTGGGAGGGGCTGATCGACGGGTGCGCCCCGCGCGGCGGCCGTCCCACCTGGTGCCCTTCGTTCATCGCCCAGACCGCCGGATACGAGGTCTGGTGCAGGGCCACGTCGAACAGCGAGACGTCGACGTCGCAGCCCTCGCCCCCGGCCCGCGCCTTCAGGATCGCCGAGACGATCCCCAGGGCGAACACCGAGCCGGTCATGAAGTCGACCATCGACAGACCGAAGCGCACGGGCGGTCCATCGGGTTCGCCGGTCAGGGTCATGAACCCCGCCTCGGCCTGCATCAGATAGTCGTAGCCCGGCCAGGCCTCGCGGCTGTTGCCTCGTCCGTAGGCGGACAGATGGGCGCAGACGATGGCGGGGTTGACCGCCTTCAGGTCTTCGTAGCGGATCCGCAGCTTCTCCGGCTGGTCGCCGCGCAGGTTGTTGACCACGGCGTCGGCGCCGGCCACCAGCCGCTCGAAGTCGGCGCGGCCCTCGGGGGTCTTGATCTCCAGCGCCACCGATTGCTTGCCGCGCGAGAAGGTCTGGAAGAACTGGCTGTCCTGGTCGCCCAGGAAGTAGGGCCCCAGGCCTCGGCTGATGTCGCCGCCCAGGGACGGGGCCTCGATCTTGATCACCTGGGCGCCCAGCTCGCTGAGCAGCTGGGTGCCGTAGGGGCCGGCGGCGTACTGCTCGACCGCCACGATGCGCACGCCGTCCAGGGGTCTGTTCATCCGCTCCGCCTTAAGTTTCGCGGATGATGCGACGCGGACCTTGCCGCGCCTAGAGGGCGCCGTCGGGGAAGGGCGCTTGTTTCGGCAGGTCGATATGCGTAGGCAGGCCGCGTTCCGTCTTCGCATCGAGGCCTCCATGACCGTCGTCCTCCAGACCGCCCGCGCCCGCGTCGAGCTCCTGCCCGCCCTGGGCGGCAGCGTGGTCCGGTTCACCTGGGACGGTCGCGACGTGCTGCGCCCGGCGCCGGCGGGCACGAGCGAGGTGCTGGACACCGGCAACTTCGCCCTGGTCCCGTTCTGCAACCGCATCCGCGACGGCCGTTTCAGCTTCGGCGGCCATGACGTGGCCCTGGCCCCCAACCTGGGCGACCACCCGCACGCCCTGCACGGCCAGGCCTGGCGCGGGGTGTGGACCGTCGTGTCGGCGAGCGGGACCGAGGCGGTGCTGGCCTTCGACCGCGCGCCCGGCGAATGGCCCTGGGCCTATCGCGCCGAGCAACGCTTCGTCGTGGGCGACCACGGTCTGAGGCAGGAACTGACGGTGACCAACACCGGCGCCGAGCCCATGCCCGTCGGCCTGGGCTTCCACCCCTATTTCCCGGCCCGCGAGGGCGAGCGCCTGCAGGCCGGCGTGACCGGCGTCTGGCTGATCGACGACGACTGCCTGCCCACCACCCGGGTGGAAGGCCCCTGGCGCTCGGACTGGGCGGCCGGCGCGCCGACGGCGGTCTCAGAGCTGATCGACAACTGCTACACGGGCTGGAACGGCGTCGCGACCCTGTCGGCGCCGGGCGGGGCCAGCACGACCCTGACGGCCTCGCCCGAGTGCCGCTGGCTGCATGTCTATTCGCCGCCGGGCGCCGACTTCGTCTGCGCCGAGCCGGTGGCCAACCGTCCCGACCCGTTCAACGGCGAAGACAGCGGGATCAAGGTGCTGGTCCCGGGCGAGACGGCGTCGGTGTGGATGAACGTGGCGTCGAGCTAGCTGACGCCTCAATCCACCATCGCTTCCAGCGCCTCGCGATCCCGCAGCAGCACCTTGCGCGTCGTCGGCAGGGCGATCAGGCCGTCGTGCTGGAACTGGGTGAAGGTGCGCGACACCGTCTCGATGGTCAGGCCCAGATAGTCGGCCATGTCCTGGCGGGTCATGGGCACGTCCAGCAGGGCGTGGGCGCCGGTGCGTTCGGCCAGGTCCAGCAGCAGGGCGGCGACGCGCTCGCAGGCGGTGCGGCGACCCAGCATCAGCACGTGGTCCTGGCAGCGGCGCAGGCTCTCGGTGGCCAGCTCCAGCAGCCGGCGGGCCACGTCGCCGCGCTCGCGGGCCAGGGCCTCCAGCGCCGCGCGGGGCATGACCCGCACCAGGGCCGGGCCCAGGGTCTGGGCGGCCGCGCGGTAGGCCTCGCCGCTCTCCAGGCCGAACACGTCGCCGGGGAAGTGGAAGGCCTCGATCTGCCGCCGGCCGTCACGCAGGATGCGGCAGGTGCGCACGCTGCCCGAGATCAGCTGGTAGACCCGGTCGGCCGGCTGGCCCTCGTCGAAGATCGTCTCGCCTGGGGCGAAGCTCAGGTGCAGGCCGTCCAGGACGACCGCCGCCGGCTGGCGGACGGGCGCGGTGGCGGGGGCCTGGATCACGGACAGCATGGCGAACTCCCGATCTGGTCGCCCGCCCAATCTCCGTCGCCGGAGCCAAGCGGTACAGTCGGGACCTACGCCTAAGGGGGACTACCTAGGCCGGCTTGTACGAACAGATCACCGTCCGGTCGAAACGCTCATCCGCGCCGCGCGGACAGGGTCATGCGCACCAGGGCGGCCAGGTTGTCGGCGTGCATCTTGGCCATCAGCTTGGCGCGATAGATCTCGACCGTACGTGGACTGATGCCCAGCTCGCGGGCGATCACCTTGTTGGGCTGGCCGTCGACCACGCCGTCCAGCACCTGGCGCTCGCGTTCCGACAGGGTCTCCAGCCGCTGGCGCACGACGGCCGCCTCGTCGGAGGCCTGGGGGGCGGCCGGTTTCGGACCCGCCTCCAGGGCGCGGTTCAGGGCGTCGATCATCCGGCTTTCGCCGAAGGGCTTCTCGATGAAGTCGACCACCCCGGCCCGCATGGCCTCGACCGCCAGGGGGATGTCGCCGTGGCCGGTGATCATGATGATCGGCACGCGGCAGCCGCGGGTGTTCAGCTCGCGCACCAGCTCCAGCCCGGTCATGTCGGGCATGCGCATGTCGGTGATCACGCAGCCGGCCCCGTCCAGCGGCAGGGCGTCCAGCAGGGCGAGCGCGGACGCGTGGCTGACCACCTCGAAGTCGGCGGCCTCCAGCAGGAAGGCCAGGGATTCGCGGGCGCTCTCGTCGTCGTCGACCACGTGGACCACGGCTTCAGTCATCGGTCACATCCCCAGTTTCTGCGTCTTCCGGCCGGCGTGGCGGCAAGATGAAATGGAACACGGTCCCGCCCTTAGGGTTCGGGTCGGCCCAGATGCGCCCGCCGTGCGCCTCGATGATCGAGCGCGAGATCGACAGGCCCACCCCCATGCCCTCGGCCTTGGTGGTCATGAAGGGCTGGAACAGCCGCTCGCGGAACTCGTCGCTGATGCCCGATCCGGTGTCGGTGACGCTGACCTGGACGGACCCGTTCTCCAGCCGCCGGCTCGAAATGCCCAGCTCGCGGCGCGGCGAGTCGGCCATGGCGTCGATGGCGTTGCGGATCAGGTTGACCAGGACCTGCTGAATCTGCACCCGGTCGGCATAGACGTCGTCGGCGGCGGGGTCGAGCCGCAGGCGGGTGGTCACCTGGTGCTCGCGCACGCCGATCAGGGCCAGGGCGGCGGCGTCCTCGACCACCTTGGACAGGCTTTCGGGCGCGCGCTCGCTGGCTCCGCGCCGCACGAACTCGCGCATGCGGTGGATCACGTCGCCGGCCCGCAGGGCCTGGGCCGAGGCCTTGTCGACCGCGTCGCGGACCTTGGCCTGGTCCTCGGGGCGACCGCGCTCGATCAGGCGGCGCGAGCCGGTGAGCAGGTTGGCGATGGCCGACAGCGGCTGGTTCAGCTCGTGGGCCAGGGTCGAGGCCATCTCGCCCATGGCGGTGAGGCGCGAGACGTGGACCAGCTCGGTCTGCAGGTCGCGCAGCCGGGCCTCGGTGTGCTGGCGCTCGGTCAGGTCGCGGATGAAGCCGGTGTAGAAGGGCCGCGCGCCGCGCGTCTCGCCCACGGCCAGCTCCATGGGGAAGGTCGAACCGTCCTTGCGCCGGCCCACCACCACCCGGCCGGTGCCGATGATCCGCTTCTCGCGGGTGCGGCTATAGTGGGCCAGGAAGCCGTCGTGGGCGCCGCGGTCCGGTTCGGGCATCAGCAGGCTGACGTTCCTGCCGATGGCTTCGGCGGCGGTCCAGCCGAACAGGCGCTCGGCGGCGGGGCTGAACGAGGTCATCACGCCCTGCGGGTCGATGACGATCACCGCGTCGGGCGCCGAGTCGAGGATCGACTGCAGGTGATGGGTCATGGCGGCGGCGCGGGCCCGGGCGGCGTGGAACCAGCCGCCGCCGATCGACATGCCGATCCCGATCATCACGAACACCAGGCTCGACAGGGCCGTGGCCTGGTCGGGCCGGGCCTGGACCTTCAGCAGCCAGACCGCCCCGGCCGCCAGCACCGTGGCGAACAGGCCCGGCGCCAGGCCGCCGACCGCCGCGCTGATCAGCACGGCCGGCACGAACAGCAGGAAGGCCGCCGGGGCGGTGAAGCCTGGGGGCAGGGCCAGCTGGACCAGGCAGCAGGCCAGCACCGTGGCGATCGCCGTCAGATAGGCCCGGGGCCGCAGATCGCTATGCAGCGTCCCGGCCGAAACCGTGGTCATCACGTGATAGCGGTCTCCGCTGCGCAAGGTCGCCTACCCTATAGCGCGCGTCGCCGCGATTGGCAGTTCCCGTTCGCACAGGGCGCGCGGAGCGGGCCGGTGGCTGACCAGGACCAGGCCCTGGCCGGTGCGCTTCAGGCGCGCGTCCAGGCGTTGGACGACCAGGGCCTCGGTGGCGGCGTCCAGGCCCTCGGTGGGCTCGTCCAGCAGCAGCCACGGGGCGTCGCGCAGCAGGGCGCGGGCCAGGGACAGCCGTCGCCGCTCGCCGCCCGACAGCCGCTCGCCGTTCTCGCCGATCCAGGTGTCGAGCCCCTGCGGCAGGGCGCGGACCCGGGCCTCCAGGGCGGCGTCGGCCAGGGCGGCCCACAGGACCTCGTCGGCCTGGACGCCGGCCAGGGCGAGGTTGGCGCGGACCGTGCCGGCGATCATCGCCGCGTCCTGCGGGGCGTGGGCGAAGGCGGCGCGGCTTTGGACCGTGATTTCCCGCCCATCACACAACAACCGCTCATCCCGGCGAATGCCGGGATGAGCGGAGTTTGAAGAGCGTAAGCCCAGCAAGCGCTCTAGCACCGTGGTCTTGCCGCAACCCGATGGGCCGGTCAGGACCAGCCGCGAACCCGGTTCGAGGGTGAGGTCGCCGAAGCTCAGACTGGGCCGATCCGCAAAGGACGGAGCGCCTGTCGCGCCCGGCGCATGCCCCAGCACGACGTCCAGCCGCGCGGCGGCCGCGTCGGCGCCGGCGTCCTGCTCGAACGCCTTGCCCACTCCGGCCAGGCCTTCCAGGGCCATGGCGGCGGCGAGGCCCGCCATGGCCGCCAGGGGCGTGGCGGCGTCGTGGGCGAAGGCCAGCACCAGGGCGACGGCCAGGCCGAGGATCGCGCCTTGCAGCACCGCCAGCCCGCCGGCGGCGGCCACCGCCCGCTGCTTCAGCGCGTCCAGCCGGGCGCCCTTGGCGGCGATCTCGGCGGCGGCGCGGTCCTGGACGCCGTAGACCCGAAGCTCGGGCGCGGCGGCGGCGTAGGCGGCCAGGGCGTCCTTGAGATCGCCGGCGGCTCGCTGGATCGCCGGACCGGTCGCGGCGGTCAGGCGGCGGGCCAGGGCGCGCACGCCCAGCACCGTGGCGGCCGCCGACAGGGCGACGATCCCGGTCGAGGCCCAGCCGGCCGGAGCGGCCATGGCCAGGCCGGCGGCGACCGCGGCCCCCGCGCCCCAGGGGGCGGACAGGCGGACCAGCCGGGTCTCGATCGCGTCGACGTCCTGCACCAGCCGCGCCGAGGCCTCGCCGCGCGACAGGGCCAGGGCCTCCCGCGGCGGGGCGGCGGCTAGGGACGCGTAGAAGGCGGGACGGATGGCGGCCAGGGCCTTGAGGGCGGCGGCGTGGCCGGCCAGGCGCTCCAGATAGCGGAAGGCGGTGCGCAGGATGGCCAGCAGGCGGATGCCGGCGCTGGGCAGCAGCACGTTGAAGGTCTGGGCCGCCGCCAGTCCGGCCAGGCCCGCGAGGGCGGCTCCGGTCAGGAACCAGCCCGACAGCCCCAGCAGCAGCACCGAACCGGCCCCGACGACGGCGGCCGAGAGCGCGGCCAGCCGCAGGCCGTCGGCGTGGCGCTTGCGCTGCTCGCGGATCAGGTCGGCGAGGGGACCGCTCATAGCCGCACCACGCGGTCGGCCAGGGCGGCGACGGCTTCGGAATGGGTGGCGATCAGGGTCGTGCGCCCCCTGGCCGCCTCGACGAGGATCGGCAGCAGGGCCGCTTCCGACGCCGCGTCGAGGTCGGCCGTCGGTTCGTCCAGCAGCAGGATCGGGGCGGGCTTGAGCAGGGCCCGGGCCAGGCCCAGCCGCCGCCGCTCGCCGCCCGACAGGCCCGCGCCACGCTCGTCGAGCCGGGCGTCCAGGCCGCCGCGACCGGCGAGCACGGCGTCCAGGCCGACGGCGCGGGCGGCGCGCTCGATCTCGTCCTGCGTCGCGCCGGGGCGGGCCAGGGCCAGGTTGTCGGCCAGGGTCCCGGGCAGCACCACGGGCGATTGTCCGGCCCAGGCGACGGAAGGCGCGATCGAGCCCAGATGCGACAGGCGCTCGTTCCCGACCGTCACCTCGCCGCCGCTCAGGGGCGCCAGGCCCAGCAACAGGTTCAGGAGGGTGGTCTTGCCGCTGCCGCTGGGGCCGAGCAGGGCCATCACTTCGCCTGGGGCGACGTCCAGGTCGAAGCCGTTGAACACCGGAGCCTCGTCTGGGGCGTAAGCCACGGTCACCGCCTGGAAGCGGATGGCCGGCGCGGCGTCGAACGTCACGGCGGGCGGCGGCGGGGTGGGGATGGGCAGGGCGGCCAGGGTCAGGGCGGCGGCTTCGGCGGCCTGGCGGTCGTGATAGGCCGCGGCCAGCCGGCGCAGCGGGGCGTAGACTTCCGGCGCCAGGGCCAGGGCGAAGAAGGCGCGCTTGAGGTCCAGTTGCTCCGGAACCGGGAAGGGCAGCAGCCGCAGCAGGTTGAAGCCGCAATAGACCGCCACCAGGGCCACCGACAGGGCGGCGAAGAACTCCAGGGCGCCGGACGACAGGAAGGCGACCCTCAGCACGCGGATCGTCCGTCGCGCCAGATCGTCGGCGGCGACGGAAAGGTCGCGGGTCACCGTGCGCTCGGCCTGGAAGGCCAGCACCACGGGCAGGGCGCGGACCCGGTCGAGGAACAGGCCCGACAGCCGCTCCAGGGCCAGGAACTGCCGCCGCGACTCCTCGGCCGCCGCCCCTCCGGCCAGGGCCATGACCAGACCGAACGGGACGAGGGCGGCCAGCAGGATGGCCGCCGCCACGGGGGTGGCGACGGCGATGGCGGCGATGATCAGCACGGGCGCCGCCACGGCGGCCAGGCGGGCGGGGGTGAACCGGGCGACATGGCCGTCCAGGGCCTCGACGCCCTCGACCACGGCCGACAGCGCTTCGCCGCCGGTGATGCGGCCGCCCAGCACCGAGGCCACGGCGTCGTGGCGGGCCCGCGCCTTGACCCCGGCGGCGGCTCGGGCGCCGGCCTGGGCGGCGAGGCGGGCCAGCAG